>CAZNFK010000023.1:0-26365 GCA_964572365.1 uncultured Flavobacteriaceae bacterium
TTAATTTTTTAAATTTGTGGCACACACTAAAATTTCACTCATGAAATATCATCCAATAGACAAACATCTCTTTATAAAGAACCGTAAAAATTTCATGGCCCGTATGGAGCCTAAAAGTTTAGCGGTATTCAATTCAAACGACATCTACCCAATTGGCGCCGACAGCACTATTCCTTTTGAACAGGCCAGAGACCTGTTTTATTTGAGCGGAGTAGACCAGGAGAAAAGTATTCTTGTACTTTTCCCCGATGCACCGAATGAAAAGCACCGGGAAATGCTCTTTTTGACCGAAACCAATGACCATATAGCCGTGTGGGAAGGAGAAAAACTTACCAAGGAAAAAGCCTTTGAAGTATCAGGCATCAAAAATGTGTTTTGGCTAAAGGATTTCGAAAAAGTATTTTTTGAAGTAATGACCCAGTGCGACACCGTTTACTTCAATACCAACGAGCATTACCGTGCGAACGTGGAGACCGAAACCCGGGAGGCCAGGTTCATCAAGTGGTGCAAGGAACAGTATCCCGCACATCGTGTAGCAAAAAGCAATCCTATCCTGCAGCGCCTTCGCTCTATAAAAGATCCTATAGAGCTAGACCTTATGCAGCAGGCCTGTGATATTACCGAAAAAGCCTTCCGCAGAGCATTAAAATTCGTGAAGCCTGGAGTCTGGGAATACGAGATCGAGGCCGAATACTGGCACGAAATGATTCGTAACCGTTCCCGCGGATTCGCATACACCCCAATTATCGCCAGCGGAAAAAATGCGAACGTGCTCCATTATATTGAGAACAATCAACAATGTAAAGAAGGGGAATTGATCCTGCTGGACACCGGTGCAGAATATGCGAACTATTCCAGTGACCTTTCCAGGACCATTCCTGTTTCAGGAAAATACACCAAACGCCAGAAGGAGGTTTATAACGCCGTAAACCGTGTGAAAAATGAGGCCACTAAAATGCTGGTTCCGGGTACGATCTGGGCAGACTACAATGTGGAAGTGGGGAAATTGATGACTTCAGAATTACTTGGACTCGGATTGCTGGATAAAGCCGACGTACAGAATGAAAATCCTGACTGGCCGGCTTACAAGAAGTATTTTATGCACGGTACTTCACACCACATTGGCCTGGACACACATGACTACGGATTGTTGCACGAACCAATGGAAGCCAATATGGTCTTCACCGTTGAACCGGGAATCTATTTACCCGATGAAGGCTTCGGAATTCGTCTTGAGGATGACGTGGTGATCCAGGAAAAAGGAGAACCCTTCAACCTCATGCGAAACATCCCTATTGAAGCAGATGAGATCGAAGACATTATGAACTCGTAAAAAACTTCAATATAGAATAGAGAGCCACAAATCACCTTTTAAAAAAGCGATTTGTGGCTTTTCTTTTTTCTGAAGGAAAATTATGAATATGAAAATCCAATTTCAAAATAAAGACATTCATCTCACCGATAATGGCACCGGCGAAACGCTTGTACTCCTCCACGGCTTTCTTGAATCTAAAGAGATCTGGACAGATTTTATTCCTCAATTTTCCCAATACGGAAGGATCATTACTATAGATCTTCCGGGCCATGGCCAATCTGAATGCCTGGGTGAAATACACAGCATGGAACTTATGGCAGAAGCCGTACATAACGTTCTGCAAGAGCTAAAGGTTCAAAAAGCGAACTTTATCGGCCATTCTATGGGCGGATATGTGACTCTTTCCTTTTTGGAACAATACCCGCAGATGGTCAATGAACTCATGCTGTTGAATTCAACCCCGGAAGAAGACTCCGAAGAAAAAAAGCTAAATCGCGATAGGGCGATTGAGGTGCTTCAAAAAAATAAGAAAGCTTACATCAGCATGGCGATCTCCAATTTACTTACGCCGGAAAATGAAAAAAAATATGTTAAGGAAGTTAACATATTAAAGGAAAACGCCTATAAATTTCCCATTCAGGGAATCATTGCGGCTCTAAAAGGTATGAAAATTCGCACAAATAAAACAAAATTGTTAAAGGATTTTGTAGGAGTAAAACTCATTGTTGCAGGAAAAAAAGATCCTCTTATAGAATTAAATTCAATAAAAGACATTGCTAACCAGTGTAATTGCAGGTTTTTTGCACTTCCGGGCGGTCACTTAAGCTATTTGGAAAGTAAGAAAGATTTTATAAAATTGTGTATTTCATCGAAAATTTAGTCTTTTTATCGATTTTTTAATTTTGTTTACATAATTTTAACTATCACTAACCAAAACTTCTATAGCATGAGTACGAAAAAGCCCCTCCTTATGTTTTCGATCGGCAGATTGTTTTGTTGTCATTTTGGTCATCGCCTTCATATTTCCAGAAGGATCACCAATCACATTAAAGAATACTCCTGTTCCAGGTGCGGTCAGGAAATGACCGATACCGCAAACGGATTTTTAGCAGACCTTACTCCAAGGCTTCAGGAAACCAATACCTTCCTTGCAAAGATCCATGAACGCCGCCGAAACCGGAAAATGATCCTCAAGGCTTCTTAGTCATTCTCCCTCATGGCATTCCATCCGCGGGCGATCAATGGGATCTTTTGATTGGCACGTGTTACCAGGTGCATGCCCTCTCCTTCTTCGGCTATGTGCCCAATTACAGTAAAATTAGGATTGCCTTTGATCTTTTCGTAGTCTGACTGTGCAATGGTGAACAGCAGTTCATAATCTTCACCGCCGCTTAATGCAATGGTGGTACTGTCAATTTGGAACTCTTCACAAACAGAAATTACTGCAGGATCAAGCGGGATCTTTTCTTCATACAGGTAAACTCCTTTTTTGGATCTTTTACATATATGAATGATTTCTGAAGATAATCCGTCGCTGATATCTATCATAGAGCTGGGCTTAACCCCCAAAGCCCTGAACAGTGGCGGAATATCTTTTCTGGCTTCAGGCTTTAACTGTCTTTCGATCAAATAAGTGTATGGATCAAGATCGGGCTGAGATTGAGGATTCACCTTGAACACCTCTTTTTCACGCTCCAGCACCTGCAGCCCCATATAGGCAGCCCCAAGATCTCCCGTCACTACCAGCAAATCATTTATTCCTGCACCATCTCGGTAGACGATCTCCTCCTCTTTCGCCGAACCTAAAGCAGTGATACTTATGATCAATCCTGAAGTGGAGGAGGATGTATCCCCGCCCACCACATCAACTTTGTAAAGATTTGCGGCAAGTTCAATTCCGGCATACAATTCTTCTAAAGCTTCGACAGGAAAACGATTGGAAACTGCGAAAGACACCGTGATTTGCTTGGGGGTAGCATTCATGGCATAAATATCTGAAAGGTTTACCATCACAGCTTTGTAACCCAAATGCTTCAGAGGCATGTAGGACAGGTCAAAATGAACCCCTTCAACCAGCATATCTGTAGTCACCACGGCTTTTTCATCTTTGAAATCCAGTACCGCCGCATCATCACCAATTCCTTTGATAGTCGATTCCTGAGTGATCTTGAAGTTCTCTGTAAGATGATCGATCAAACCGAATTCTCCGTATTCTGATAAACTGGTTCTGCTTTCCCCTTTATTTTCAAACATAATTCTTGCTTTAGATTATGCAAAATTAAGGCTTAAAACTTCAAAACAAGGGAGATGTTCCAAAAATCCCCTTTTTGGATCACGGTGTTGACCCCCATCAAATAACCCCGGATTTCCATTCCTTTGAAAATCATTGACTTCCAAAGAAAAATTACTCACGGCAAGACATACAGTGTGATAACGCAATACAATGGGAGTATTCCATTTTCTAATGATTTTTAGCATGGTTAAACCTATAGTTTGTATTATATTTGCACTTAATTTAGAATTAATCTTTATAAGAATATGATCAAGGTAAGTGAAAGCGCCAAAAATAGGATAACTGCCCTCATGGCCGAGGACGGTTTTGACGCCATGCAGGACTTTGTCCGCGTAGGTGTAAAGAGCGGCGGATGCTCTGGTCTTTCCTATGAACTAAAGTTTGATAAAGCTCAGGCTGAAGGGGACAGATTGATCGAAGATAATGAGATCAAGATCGTGGTAGACAAGAAAAGCGTTCTTTATCTCGCCGGAACCATATTAGAGTACTCCGGAGGCTTAAATGGCAAAGGTTTTGTATTCAATAACCCAAACGCGCAGCGCACCTGTGGCTGTGGAGAATCATTCTCTTTGTAAATTTCGGCAAGCAAATGGGAGGTTTTATTACTTACCTTCAAAAAAGTGATTTCAAAGGGAGCAAGTTCAGGTAATCTTGAATTTTGAACCTTAAATTTTGAATAAAAGAAAGATGGCATATACTGAAGACGATTTAAAAAAAGAGCTCGACCAGAAGGAGTATAAATACGGGTTCTACACCGACATTGAATCGGATACATTTCCCGTGGGTCTTAACGAGGATATCGTTAGGGCGATCTCCAAGAAAAAGAACGAGCCGGAATGGATGACCAACTGGCGACTAGAAGCTTTTAGAGCCTGGGAGAAAATGGAAGAGCCCGATTGGGCGAATGTTCATTACGAAAAACCGAATTTCCAGAACATTTCCTATTATTCTGCTCCCAGTAAAAAGCCAAAATATGACAGTTTGGATGAAGTAGATCCTGAATTACTGGACACCTTCAAAAAACTGGGGATCTCTTTAGACGAGCAAAAGAAACTTGCAGGGGTTGCTGTAGATGTGGTAATGGACTCTGTATCGGTAACCACCACCTTCAAAAAGACCCTGGCAGAAAAAGGAATTATTTTCTGTTCCATGTCCGAAGCCATTCAGGAACATCCTGAACTGGTAAAGAAATACCTGGGAACTGTAGTTCCTCAAAAAGATAACTTTTACGCGGCTTTAAATTCCGCGGTATTTAGTGACGGTTCATTCTGTTACATTCCGAAGGGCGTAAGATGTCCAATGGAATTATCGACTTATTTCCGAATCAATCAGGCAGGAACAGGCCAATTCGAAAGGACCCTTGTCGTAGCCGATGCCGGAAGTTACGTGAGTTACCTGGAAGGTTGTACCGCCCCTCAGCGTGACGAGAACCAATTGCACGCGGCAGTTGTGGAGTTGATCGCCCTGGACGATTCAGAAATAAAATATTCTACGGTACAAAACTGGTACCCCGGAAATAAAGAAGGAAAAGGCGGAGTTTACAATTTCGTAACCAAACGAGGTCTGTGCGAGAAGAATGCCAAGATAAGCTGGACGCAGGTGGAGACCGGTTCAGCGGTTACCTGGAAGTATCCTTCCTGTATCCTGAAAGGAGATCATTCGGTTGGGGAGTTCTACTCCATCGCCGTTACCAACGATTTTCAACAGGCAGACACCGGAACTAAAATGATCCACCTCGGAAAAAATACTAAAAGCACCATTATTTCCAAGGGTATTTCCGCAGGACAAAGCCAGAACAGTTATCGTGGGTTAGTGCAGATCAACAGCAGGGCCGAGAATGCCCGGAACTTTTCCCAGTGTGATTCCCTCTTAATGGGGAACAGGTGTGGAGCCCATACTTTTCCATATATAGAAGCAAAAAATAAAACCGCCAGAGTGGAACATGAGGCCACTACCAGTAAGATCGGGGAAGACCAGATCTTTTACTGTAACCAGCGGGGAATAGACACCGAAAAGGCGATCGCTTTGATCGTGAACGGATTCAGTAAAGAGGTATTGAACAAATTACCAATGGAGTTTGCCGTAGAGGCCCAGAAGTTACTGGAAATATCCCTGGAAGGATCTGTAGGATAATACGAAAGACATGAAAACAAAACTATTAGCAACACTTATAGGAATATTCATGTTAGCCGCTTGCGGAGACGAAACTAAAGATGAAATAGAGCCGACTGTCCCTGAAGTTGCTCAGGATAGTCTCACCACAATAGAAGCTGAGTTCATTTACCTGGCAGACGCCGCGGTTCTTAAGGGCCGTAGCTTTATTTACGGGGTGGAACTGGATTCTGTATCCCGGGAGCTCATAGAAAAAGTAGCGCCTTTAAAAAGGGATGAATTCGATATGGTTCCTGTAGTGGTAAGAGCAAAGGTGATCGAAAATCCCGGACAGGAAGGATGGGATGAGATCGCACAAATAAGGGAGATCCTGGAGATCCCCGAAAGAAAAACCGACAGCGCTGAAGCGCCGGCTTTAAACAACAATTAGAAAAACCCTGTTTACAGGAAATTCAATAGAAATTATGCTTAAAATAAAGAATTTACACGCCAAAGTAGAAGGTCTTAAAATATTAAAAGGCATTGACCTGGAGATCAATCCGGGGGAGGTACATGCCATTATGGGGCCTAACGGTTCAGGAAAAAGTACTTTATCTTCGGTCATCGCCGGGAAGGAAGAGTATGAAGTGACCCGCGGAGAGATCCTTTTCGAAGGGGAAGACCTTTCAGAAGACGCACCCGAGGAAAGAGCCCACAAAGGGATCTTCCTTTCGTTCCAGTATCCTGTTGAAATTCCCGGGGTAACCGTGACCAACTTCATGAGAACCGTGATCAATGCGAATAGAAAAGCGAAGGGCCTAAAAGACATGCCGGCCAATGAAATGCTGAAAATGATCAGGGAGAAATCTGAACTTTTGGAGATCGACCGTAAATTCCTTTCCCGTTCCCTGAACGAAGGATTTTCGGGAGGAGAGAAAAAGAGAAACGAGATCTTCCAGATGGCCATGCTGGAACCAAAGCTGGCGATACTTGATGAGACCGACTCAGGTTTGGATATTGATGCCCTAAGAATTGTCGCTAACGGTGTGAATAAATTAAAGACTCCAGAAAATGCCACTTTAGTGATCACTCACTATCAAAGACTACTGGATTATATCATTCCAGATTTTGTACACGTGATGTTAGACGGTAAGATCGTAAAATCTGGAACCAAAGAACTGGCTCTGGAACTGGAAGAAAAAGGTTACGACTGGATCAAAGAGGAAGTAAGCGCTCAATAAGCGAACTTCTTCAGAATTAAATTGATTTTGTCCACCATTTCCCATTTTGGGAAAGACAATAAACTAATGAAATGGAATTAAAAGATAAATTATTATCCTCTTTTCTGGCTTTTGAAGAGAACGTGAACATGAATTCAGATATTCACGAGATCAGGAGCCGTGCGATAAAGGACTTCGAAGCTGCAGGTTTCCCTACCAGGAAGCAGGAGGCGTGGAAATATACTTCCCTCAACAAGGTCCTTAAGCATGACTATACGGTTTTCCCAAAGAAAGAGGACACCATAGAATACAGGGACGTTGAGAAGTATTTCATTGATGACATTGATACGTATAAGATCGTGTTCATCGATGGCATTTACTCCTCTCATCTTTCCTCAACCACCCATGAGAAGATCGATGCCTGCCTGATGTCTTCGGCTATGAACAGCTCGAAGTACAAGCCGGTGTTCGACAATTATTTCAACAAGGTAGCGCCACAGGAAAGCCTTACCTCTTTGAATACAGCCTTCTCACATGAAGGAGCCTATATCAACATTCCGAAGAACACGATGGCCGATAAACCCATCCAGATCATCAACTTTTCTACGGGAAATGAATCGGCCCTGATGGTACAGCCAAGAAATTTGGTGGTAGTGGGAGAGAATTCACACGTGCAGATCATTGAAAGGCACCAGAGCCTTACAGACCACCCGGTTCTTACAAACTCGGTTACCGAGATCTTTGCCGATAAAAGGGCGATAGTGGATTATTATAAGATCCAGAATGACAATCACCAGGCTTCCTTGATAGACAATACCTTCATTGAGCAACAAGGTGAAAGTGTATGTTCTGTGCATACTTTTTCTTTCGGCGGAAATCTTACCCGAAACAACCTTAATTTCTATCAAAAAGGAGAAAGGATCGACTCTACCATGAAGGGAGTGACCGTGATCGAAGGAAAACAGCATGTGGATCACAACACCCTGGTACACCACGCAGAACCTAACTGCGAAAGTCACCAGGATTATAAAGGAGTGTTCGGCGAAAGTTCAACAGGAGTCTTTAATGGAAAGATCGTGGTGGAAAAAGAAGCTCAGAAAACAAATGCTTTCCAGTCCAACAATAATATTTTGCTGGATGACAAGGCAACCATCAACTCAAAACCCCAGCTGGAGATCTTTGCCGATGATGTGAAATGTAGCCACGGTTGTACAATTGGTCAGCTTGATGACGATGCTTTATTCTACCTGCAGTCACGAGGAGTTCCCGCAAAGGAGGCAAGAGCGCTCTTGATGTACGCTTTTGCAAACAACGTGCTGGAAAGTGTAAAGATCCCGGAGCTGAAAAAACGCATCAACAATATTATTGCTGAAAAGCTTGGGGTGAACATTGGTTTCCACCTGTAACAAAAAACCCAAATTACCTGAAATGAAAGTTGCTACCGAAAAAGCGCATTTTAATGTCGAATCCATACGTAAGGATTTCCCTATTCTCTCCAGAAAGGTGAATGGATATCCTTTGGTATATTTTGACAATGCGGCTACTTCTCAGACCCCTCAACAGGTAATTGATACAATAATTGATTATTATTCCCGGTACAACGCCAATATTCACCGTGGTGTACATACTTTATCTCAAGAGGCAACAGATGCTTACGAGGAAGCCAGGATCAAGATCCAGAAGCATTTCAATGCAGCTAATCCTTATGAGATCATTTTTACTTCGGGAACTACCCATGCCATTAATTTAGTGGCAAACGGTTTTGCCAGCCTGCTGAAAAAAGGAGATGAGATCATAGTTTCGGCACTGGAACATCATTCCAACATTGTGCCGTGGCAAATGCTGTGTGAAAGAACAGGTGCAGTATTGAAGGTCATTCCCATGGATGAGGATGGCACCTTAAAAATGGAAGAATATGAAGCTCTTCTTTCTGAAAAAACGCAACTGGTATTCGTAAACCACGTTTCCAATGCTTTGGGAACAGTGAATCCGGTGAAAGATATCATTGATAAAGCGCACGCAGCGGGAGCCGCCGTTTTACTGGACGGAGCCCAGGCTGCCCCGCATATAAAAGCCGATGTGCAGGAGCTGGATGTGGATTTCTATGTGGTTTCAGCTCATAAAATGTGTGGCCCAACGGGAGTGGGTGTTCTCTATGGAAAGGAAGAGTGGCTTAAAAAACTTCCGCCATACCAGGGAGGAGGGGAAATGATCGCTACCGTGACCTTCGAAAAGACCACTTATGCCGATCTTCCTCACAAGTTTGAAGCGGGTACTCCAAATATTTGCGGAGGAATCGCTTTTGGCGCTGCTCTTGACTACATGAATAAAATTGGCTTTGACAATATCGCTGCTTATGAACATGAGCTGCTGGAATATGCCACACAAAAACTTCAGGAGATCGAAGGACTCAGGATATATGGAGTTTCAAAAGAAAAAACAGCGGTAATTTCCTTTAATATCGGGGAGATCCACCCTTACGATATTGGAACTATTATCGATAAACTGGGGATCGCCGTGCGAACGGGACACCACTGCGCACAGCCCGTCATGGATTTTTACAAGATCCCGGGAACAGTAAGGGCTTCTTTCGCTTTTTACAACACCAAAGATGAAATTGATGTTTTTGTAGAGGCTGTGAAAAGGACAAAGAATATGTTATCTTAAATAATGTTTTCTTCGGAAGCTTTCCGAAGTCAAAAAAGAGAAATTGTGAGTACAATTAAAGAGATACAGGAAGAGATAGTTGAAGAATTCGAGCTTTTTGACGACTGGATGCAGCGTTACGAGCACATGATCGAATTGGGAAAATCCCTTCCGCTTATAGAAGAAAAATATAAGACCGATGACAACCTAATAAAAGGTTGTCAAAGCAAGGTCTGGGTACATGCTGAATTGGAAGATGATAAACTGGTCTTCACAGCCGATAGTGATGCCATAATCACTAAAGGGATCATCGCCATCCTGGTAAGGGCTTTTTCAAATCAACCTCCAAAGGCTATTATTGAAGCCGATACCACTTTCATAGATGAAATTGGCCTGAAAGAACATTTATCACCTACCCGTGCAAACGGCCTGGTAAGCATGATCAAGCAATTAAAGATGTATGCAGTGGCATATCAAACACAATTAAAATAAAATGGAACACGCAAAGAATTCAGAAGTTCTGGGAGAAAAGATCGTTACGGTTTTAAAGACCATTTACGACCCGGAAATTCCTGTTGATATATACGAGCTGGGTTTGATCTACGACGTTATGGTAAGTACAGATAACGAGATCAAGATCCTCATGACCCTTACCACTCCAAACTGCCCGGTGGCAGAGTCTTTACCTATGGAAGTTGAAGAAAAAGTGAAATCAATGGACGAGGTGAGTGACTGCGAGGTGGAGATCACTTTTGACCCACCATGGACACAGGAGTTGATGAGCGAGGAAGCCAAGCTCGAATTGGGAATGCTTTAGTCAAAGATCATCTATGGCAGAGGAAATAGTAAACAGAGTAGCGAACAGTAAATTAGTGACCATTGATCTGGAGGATCTTTACCCCAAGGGGGAAAGGATCCTTTTTGATATTAAAGACTGGTTACTGGAAGGCCTGGTGCTTCGGGAAAAAGAATTCAGGATGAGCGCAAAGGCTCACGACTGGTCCCGGTATGAAGGTGCGTATGTCGCCTTGACCTGCTCAACCGATGCCATTATTCCCGGGTGGGCTTACATGTTATTGAGCACCTACCTCGCACCGGTTGCAAAAAAAGTCGTGACGGGTGACCTGGAAACGCTAGAAACCATTGTTTATTCTGAAATACTTCAGGAATTTGACGTTTCTCAATACCGGGATCTGCCTGTGATCATCAAAGGATGTTCCCGTAAACCTGTTCCAAAAAATGCTTATCTTCAATTAATAAACAAGCTTCAACCCGTTGCTAAAAGCATCATGTATGGCGAAGCCTGTTCATCTGTACCTCTTTATAAAAAATAGAACATGAAAAGAATTTTACTCTCAACATTTTTATTGATCGGATTTT
The DNA here is from genome assembly GCA_964572365.1 of uncultured Flavobacteriaceae bacterium. Lineage (GTDB taxonomy): Bacteria > Bacteroidota > Bacteroidia > Flavobacteriales > Flavobacteriaceae > Salinimicrobium. The sequence continues at coordinate 10,946 of CAZNFK010000023.1, forward strand.
TAGGGACAGCCCAGGAAGAAGAAAAAGAGACTCCGCCAGATGGTTGGAATTCCGAAGGAAAGTTCCAGTTGCTCTTCAACCAGTCTGCCTTTAACAAAGAATGGTCGGGAGGAGGAACCTCGAGTATTGCAGGAAATCTCATGCTCGATTACCAGTTAAACTATCGAAGTGGCGATTTCACCTGGGACAATAAATTACTGGCCAATTATGGGGTAACAAAACTCAACGGTGACGAATTCACCCGGAAAACCAGTGACCGTCTTGAATTCAATTCCATCGCAGGGAAACAGCTGGAGAACTCGAACTGGTACTATTCTTTCTTTACCAATTTCAGGACCCAGTTCAGCAAGGGGTATGAATATTTTGAAGATCCAACGACAGGAACAGAGGACAGGATAGAGACCACCCATTTTCTTTCCCCGGCTTACCTGCAGGTAGGTCCCGGTATGATGTGGAAGAAAAGTGATAATTTCTGGTTCAACATTGCGCCGGCGACTTCCAGATTTATTTTTGTGGATAAAGATTTCACCTCTGTCCCGGGATATGTTGACGGCAGTTACTACGGGGTAGATGAAGGTAAAGGTTCACGATATGAACTGGGAGCTTCCTTTACGGGCTACGGCAAATTCGATGTCATGACCAATGTCTCCATGGAAAACACCCTAAGCTTGTATTCAAATTACCTTGACAAGCCGGGAAATATTGACATTGATTATTTGATGAACCTGGAAATGGCTATCAATAAATTCCTTACTGCCAATTTGATTTTCCAGGCAATTTATGATGACAATACGGTTGCCGCTTTCCAGATTCGCGAAGTTTTCGGGGCCGGTTTCAACTACACATTTTAATTCTCCTTTCTTTTTCTTCGGAAGAAAAAAAGGACAGCAACATTAGGGAATGTTTAAGAAAGCAGAGTCTTTCTTACCCCTACAGGTACCACCCAATTGTGTAACTTTGTAGTTACACTCAATAAATCTATGTTAGAAAAGAGCAATTTAGAATACGAAAAAGTTGTTTTGATCGGGATCGTCACCCGCGAACAGAATGAAGAGAAGTTAGAAGAATATCTTGACGAACTGGAGTTTTTGACCTATACAGCCGGAGGGGAAGTCGTAAAACGCTTTTCCCAGAAAATGGACATGCCTAACCCCAAGACCTTTATAGGTTCGGGAAAAATGGAAGAGGTACGCTATTTTGTGCAGGAGAATGAAGTAGGGACAGCTATTTTTGATGATGAACTTTCCCCGGCTCAGCAAAAGAACATAGAAAGGATCCTTAACTGTAAGGTTCTTGACAGGACCAATCTCATTTTAGACATTTTCGCCCAGCGGGCCACAACCAGTTACGCACGTACGCAGGTGGAGCTGGCACAATACCAATATTTACTTCCAAGGCTTGCCGGAATGTGGACTCACCTTGAAAGGCAGCGGGGAGGTATCGGGATGCGCGGACCGGGGGAAACCGAAATTGAAACTGACCGTCGAATAGTTCGTGACAAGATCGCCCTTTTGAAGAAAAAGCTGGAAACGATCGATAAGCAAATGGAGGTACAGCGTGGTAATCGTGGGCAACTGGTCCGGGTAGCGCTGGTAGGATACACCAATGTTGGAAAGTCAACTCTTATGAACGTGATCAGTAAAAGTAAGGTGTTTGCTGAAAACAAGCTTTTTGCCACCCTTGATACTACAGTACGCAAAGTGGTGATACGAAACCTTCCGTTCTTGCTGACAGATACTGTAGGGTTTATCAGGAAGCTTCCTACGCAGCTGGTGGAATCTTTCAAATCTACCCTTGATGAAGTTCGGGAGGCCGATCTCCTGCTGCATGTTGTGGACATTTCACATCCCAATTTTGAGGAACACATCGCATCTGTGAACCAGATCCTTTCTGAAATTAAGAGCTCAGATAAGCCAACGCTTATGGTATTTAATAAGATAGATGCCTATGAAGCTGAAAAGATCGAAGAAGATGACCTGATGACCGAAAGGACCTCTTCCCACTACACGCTGGCAGAATGGGAAAAAACCTGGATGAACCGGTTAGGAGAAGATGTGTTGTTCATATCGGCTCTTAACAAAGAGAACCTGGAAGAATTCAGGAAGAAGGTTTACGAAGCGGTGCGCAAGATCCACATCACCCGTTTTCCATACAACAACTTTCTTTACCCCGAATATGATACCTATGGGGAGGAAGAAGAGTGATCTCAAACTTCAAAAAATATTGATAGCTTCCGGCTCCCGGAAGCTATTTTTTTGGCGAAAAAGCAGTAAATTTATACTTATTAATTCACTGTATATGAAGCTGTTATTACTAATAATTTCGCTCTTATTTTCATTTCCTGTCGGGGCTCAGGATATGGAAGGAGCCTGGAAACTCACCCATGAAGACGGCAAAGAAGTGAATGACAGGGTGGTAATAAAGATCTACCAGGACGGGTATTTTGTCTTCGCTGAAAAGAATGCAGGGACCAACAAGTTCCTTTCTGCGGGTGGCGGGGAATTTTTCCTTGATAATGGGTATTCCGAAGTTTACGATTTTCATACCACAGACTCTGCCCTTGTAGGAAAGGAGATCACTTTTCAGGGTTACCACAGGTATGACGGGCTGGTGCTTGAAGAAATTGAAGATGGTGTTGAAAAGACCTGGAAAAGGATTTCAACAGATAAGGACGATCTTTCGGGAAACTGGGTTTTCACGGGAAGAAAACGTGACGGAGAACTGCAAAGAAGTACTCCCGGTGCCCGGAGAACCATCAAGATCCTGGGTGGTGGCAGGTTCCAGTGGGCGGCTTTTAATTCAGAAACCAGGGAATTCTATGGCACCGGTGGCGGAACTTATTCCGCAGAAGATGGGAAATACACTGAAAAAATTGAATTTTTCTCCCGCGATGACAGCCGGGTTGGCGCTGAACTCAATTTCGATTATAAAATAAATGATCACGAATGGCATCACTCCGGAACAAGTTCTAAAGGAGATCCGCTGTATGAGATCTGGTCCCCTTACAGGTTATATTTCAAAAAAGAGGAATAAGAGCTGACCTCCTAATAACCATCCATCGCAAAAACGGCTTTTTCGGCACATTTTTCCCCGTCAATGGCCGCGGAAATAATTCCCCCGGCATAACCGGCACCTTCACCACAGGGATACAGACCTTTTACTTCCACATGTTCGAGCGTTTCGGGGTCTCTAGGTATTCGAACAGGGGAAGAGGTTCTGGATTCGGTGGCATGCACCACCGCTTCATTGGTAAAATACCCTTTCATGCTCTTTCCAAATTCCCGGAAACCTTGCTGCAGACTCTTATAAATAAAATCGGGCAAAACAGAACCCAGTTCAACCGAAGTGATCCCCGGTTTATAGGAAGAGACCGGCAGGCTGGATGAAGCCTTTCCGTTAGAAAAATCGACCAGGCGTTGTGCGGGGGCCGTTTGAGTTTTTCCCCCTGCCACCCAGGCCAGTTGTTCCACCTCTTGTTGAAATTTAAGGGCTGCCAGAGGGGAATCTCCAAAAACCTGATAATTCTCGGGCCTTACCTCTACCACTATCCCCGAATTTGCCGTGGCCTGGTCGCGTTTGCTGGGTGACCAGCCATTGGTTACGATCTCACCCGGCGCTGTTGCACAGGGCGCGATAATTCCACCCGGGCACATACAAAACGAATAAACGCCCCTGCCCCTTACCTGCTTCACGAGACTGTAAGAAGATGGTGGAAGAAACTCCCCTCTTTCGGGAGTGTGGTATTGTATCTTGTCGATCAATGCCTGCGGATGTTCCACCCGGACTCCGAGGGCAAAGGGCTTGGCTTCGATCTTGATGTTTTTGTGGTATAGCAGAGTAAAGATGTCTCTGGCTGAATGTCCCGTGGCTAAAATCACCTTTTTGGCACTTATTTTCCTGCCGTCCTGCAAGGATACTCCTTCAACAGCCTGATTACGCACCAGAAGATCGGTTACACGGGAATTGAAAAGCACTTCTCCCCCGTGCTCAATGATGGTCTTGGTAATATCCTGGATAATTGCAGGAAGTTTATTGGTCCCAATATGAGGATGCGCCTCCACCAGGATCTGATCTGTAGCTCCAAAACCAACCAGCAGCTCTAAAATACGTTTTACATCTCCCCTTTTCTTGCTGCGGGTGTATAATTTTCCATCACTATAAGTTCCCGCGCCGCCTTCCCCAAAGCAGTAGTTTGAATCTTCATCAACAATGTGTTCAATATTCAACTTTTTGAGATCCCTTCTCCTCGACCTAACATCTTTCCCACGCTCTATAACAATTGGCCGTTTGCCCAGTTCAATACAACGCAATGCGGCAAAAAGTCCGGCCGGCCCTGCACCAATTATTATGATCTCTTCGGAATTCCTTACGTCCCGATAAGGAGGAAGCGTGATCTTTCTCCCCGGGAAATCTTCGTTAACAAAAACCTGAACCTGCAGGTTGATCTTCACCTTTTTTTGCCGCGCGTCAATGCTGCGTTTACGGATCTCCACATGACGAATTTCTTTAGAAGGAATTCCCGCTTTCCTTGAAACGAGTTGTTTTAAAGCTTCGGAATTGGCCGCAGTTTCAGGAGGTACCTGTAAAGTGATTTCGCGCTGCACTGATTTTCAATTTTTTGCAAAGATAACATTAACCTACTGCACGAGTGCAGAAATTTTAATACCTATTGCATTTTTTTAGTATCTTAAAATTATAATTCCGAAGTCTTTTAAAAAAGCCACTCCTACCAGATAAATTATCATATTATGAAGAAATTTCTTTACGCCTTGGTTATTGCATTTTTTGCAACCACTTCAACCACCTTTGCCCAAACCGATCTACAGGAAAAGATAAGTGCATCTGCTTATCCCGAAGCTCCCGATGTGATGCAGAAGGATTCTGTACTTACCATTCATGGAGACAGTCGAACAGATCCTTATTTCTGGATGCGCCTTACAGACGAACAGAAAATGGCAGAAGATCCCGATGCTCAAACCCAAAGGGTGCTGGATTATCTTAATTCTGAAAACGCCTATACAAAAACGGTGATGAAGGATACCGATTCCCTTCAGAAGAAATTGTATGAGGAGATTGTGGGCCGCATCAAACAGACCGATGAATCTGTTCCCTATTTCAAGAATGGATATTGGTATTATACCCGTTATGAAGAAGGCAAAGAGTATCCTATTTACGCACGCAAAAAGGGAACAATGGAGGCTGAAGAGGAACTTTTACTCAACGTTAATGAATTAGCCGAAGGTCATGAATATTTTTCGGCAACCGGTTTGACGGTTAGTCCCGACAACAAAATGTTGGCTTTCGGAACAGATACCCTCAGCCGAAGAGTGTACCATATTCAATTTAAAGATCTCGAAACAGGGGAAATGCTTGATGATAAGCTGGACAACACTACCGGTGGCGGAGCCTGGGCCAATGACAACAAGACTTTCTTTTATACTACAAAGAACAAGGTTTCCCTGCTTCCGGAGAAAATATACCGGCACACCCTTGGAAAGAACAGTGAACAGGATGAGCTGGTTTATGAAGAAAAAGATCCTTCATTTTACATAGGAGTTTCAAAATCCAAGTCAGATGAATACGTGATCATCTGGACAGGAAGTACTGTAAGCAGTGATTTCTACATACTTGATGCCGATAAGCCAAATGGCGAATTCAAGCAGTTTGCTTCGCGAGAGAGGGACCATGAATACAGCATCGAACATTTTCAAGACAAATTCTATGTGGTGACCAACTGGGACGCGAAAAATTTCAGACTGATGGAAACTCCCGAAAATGCGACTTCCAAAGAGAACTGGAAAGAGGTAATCCCTCATCGGGAAGATGTATTACTTAGTGAAATTGAAGTTTTTAATGATCACCTGGTGGTTAGTGAAAGAAGTAATGCCCTCACCCAGTTGCGAATTATGAACCAGAGTAATGAGGAAGAACATTACCTGGAGTTTGATGAGCCTGCTTACGTAGCATATACTTCAGTAAACCCCGAATTCAATACCAAAAAATTAAGGTACATCTACTCTTCCCTCACCACTCCAATGTCTACCATTGAATATGATATGGGAACCAAGGCAAAAAAGGTTTTAAAGCAGGAGGAGATCGTAGGCGGTCATAGCCCAAAAGAGTATACCACCGAAAGAATATTTGCAGAAGCCCGTGACGGTACGAAAATTCCTCTTACCCTGGTGTATAAAAAGACTACCGAATTGGATAGGAACACCCCTCTGCTCCTGTATGCCTACGGCTCTTACGGCTCTTCTTCAGATCCTTGGTTTAGATCTGATCGTTTAAGCCTGTTGGATCGCGGTTTTATCTTCGCGATCGCACACATTCGCGGAGGACAGGAAATGGGTAGACAGTGGTATGACGATGGAAAGATGTTCAAAAAGAAGAATACGTTCACCGATTTTATTGATTCAGCTGAATTCTTGATCGAAAACAACTATACTTCAGCCGATCATTTGTATGCCATGGGAGGAAGCGCCGGAGGTTTGTTAATGGGAGCTGTGGTGAATATGGCTCCGGAAAAATTCAATGGAGTGATCGCGGCAGTACCTTTTGTAGATGTTGTTTCCACAATGCTTGACGAGAGCATTCCTCTTACTACTAACGAATTTGACGAGTGGGGGAATCCGAAGAAAAAAGAAAGCTATGAATATATGCTTTCGTACTCTCCTTATGACAATGTCACAGAGCAGGAATACCCTCACATGTTAGTCACCACAGGGCTTTTTGATTCACAGGTGCAATACTGGGAACCTGCAAAATGGGTTGCCAAACTTCGCGACAAGAAGACAGATGACAACCTATTGCTTTTAAACACGAATATGGAAGCCGGGCATGGCGGTGCCTCCGGAAGGTTTGAACGTTACAAGGAAATCGCCCTGGAATATGCTTTCCTCCTGAAATTGGAGGACATGATCAACGGAGAACCTGCGGCCGCTAATTAGCAGTGATCAGGACTTCATCCAGTTCATATATGCCATTATAATAAGGGGAATCGCTACCGGTGTATTTAAACCCGATGTAGCCTTTCCCCTCTACACAGGAGAGGTCGATGTTTCCGGAGGAGATCCAGTCCCCGAAAAAGTCAGAATTTTGAGCTATGTAGGCTGAGGAAATAGATCTCCATTCGGCAAGAAGGAAATTTTCTTCGTTGCCATCCCAATCTGTGGAAATGAGCACCTCAAGCATACTGCCATTTGCAAAACTTGTCGATGTTTTAAAGGAGAGAACTTCATCCGAATTTGTATTAAAATTAATAGCCGGACTGATCAACCAGCTCACAGTTTTCCGGTCACCCGAACCGGCCGGTCTCATCCTCGCCGATCTTCCCAAAGAAGCATTCGCCCCGTTTGCCGTAAAAGCTTCCCATTCTTTTGAACCTTCCTGTACGACCAGCTTCCAGCCATTTCCCTTGATGGGTTTATTATTGGTCTGGTCTGAAAAATCTTCGAAAAACAGAATTTTTGAACCCGGAGTTTCAGCCAGTCCGCAATCCACAGTTTCTTTCTCGCATCTCGTTTCAGTAAAACTGATATCGGCAGGGGAGTTCAAGTAAATCGTATAGAATTCATCGTAAAAGTCGCGCGTCAAAACCCCTCGCAAATTTCCTGAACCCGAAGGCAGTCTTAAAGCGCTAAAATCGGCATAGGTGCTCGTACTTAAAATGAAAGGGAAATCTCCATTACAGCTTTCCACCAGCCTCTCTCCATCAAATTCATCCACATCTTCACTGGCATAGGTAAAAGGATTTTCAGGTTCAACAAGAAAATCAGAAAACTGGACGTTCTCAAGCTGAACGTACAGGTTTTCAAACCTGTCATTGAATTGAAGCGCCTCCAATTCTAGCGGAATAATATCAGCTACTTCTGCGGTGCGAAAAAGGTGATCTGAGATCTTCGCCTGCGGAATATTCTCTATTTGTTTGCCATTGACCACTCCCAAAGTGGGTACGCCATTCATCTCGCCAATACTCAGCCCACGAGCATTGATAAGCAGCTTTCTTCCGAAGTTGAAGAACTGCGAATAAGCCGTCATATTGATCCTGATGTTCAAACCGGCAGTAGGATCTTCGGGTTTATCCTGAACAACGAGTTCCTTATAAAAATTCCCGGCTTCATCACTTGAAATGACGAAAGCTTCAAAAATGACATCCTCCCGAAAAGTGATAATTTCCTCGGGATTTTGGTAGAATGCACCTAACAAAGCCTGAAGATCGGTATTTGTTTCCAGGTCATCACTAACCTGGTCGGCTGTTTGAGGAATTTCGAAATCATCATCTGCCACGCAAGAGTTCAGCAGCAAACATATAAGGAGATAGGCTATTGATGGTATTTTCATTGCTTTCAGAATTAAAACCTTAAATAAACATGCGCGTAATAGGTAGTGCCGGTGCCAAACCAGTATTTTGGGCCAAAAAGAGGCTGATCTCTTTCCTTATCTTCTTTTAACAAGGAATAGTTCACATTTCGGGACTGTTCGTAACCGCCAGTGACATAACGAGAATCAAGCAGGTTATTGATGCTGGCAAAAATTCCGAGAAATTTATCCTTGAGCCGCCAGGATTTTCCTCCTACCAGGTTTAGAAGGAAATAATCATCAAACTGCTCCTGTTTAAGCAATTTTCTTGCGACTTCAGGATCATATTCAATAATAGGAAAACCATCGGCGTCAGTCGCGAAATTGCGGGTCCTGGTGAGAGGTGCCACATCAACATATGCATGCGAAAAATAATTAAGAGTGGAAGACACCCACCAATAATCCGGATCACGATATTCGAAACCTATCTGTCCCACCCGTTGCGGACCGCCCGGGACTTTGTAATTCTTGAGAAAAGACCTCCCCAATTCCTGGGTTTCTGTGAAATCGTCTGAAGTAAGGTACAATCTGGGATTGCTGCTATATATGTATTCCCCAAAAGAGCCCGCGGTTTTAAATTTTAACGTAGAGGTAATGGGAATCTCCCATCCCATTTCTATTCCCATATGTCTGCGGTCGATTCCCGTCAGTACTTCCTGGACGAAGGCCGTGGTAGCATTTCTTCCCAGTCCCGAGATTCCATCTGCAAAATAAAATGCTATTTCAGTACCGTCTTCAAAAAGCCCATAAAAGCCGGTGATCCTGCCTCTCAAAAATGAACTCCGGAAGATATAAGAGAGGTCGGCCGAAGTGATCTGTTCGCTTTGAAGATTTTGAACCACAAAGTTGTTCTGTCGCGAATTTGAAAAAGAATTCTGAAGAGTAGGCGGTTTAGTTAGGTAGCCGAGATCCAGGTCCAACACATGCCTTCCGGAAATCTTATATACCAGACCACCTTTTATTCCGTAATTCCGAAACTGGAGCAATTCACTCTTCCCCAGGGAATGGTCGGGAAAATTACCATTTTTGAATAAGCCGTTCCGTTGATAACTCGTGAAGGATGCTTCTGCTGCGGCATAAACATCTATTTTTTTTGAAAAATACTGAAGCTGACCAAAAGCCTTAACGGCTGCCGCTTCCAGCTCAAAATAATATTTGAATTTATCTCCCTCTTCCACCAATCGATTAGGAGTTAAAAGGTTGTTCTGGGCCTCATCCCCTTCAGAAAAAGAATCTACATCAAGAAAAGCATCACCGCCAAGCAGGTCAAGAACCCCGGCGAAATTTTCACTTTTTAATCTCCTGAAGTCGAGGCCTGCATTTAATGAGAGGTGAGAATTTAGTTCAGTCCGTAAAATGGAACTGGCAAAGGCCTGGTTGTCATTATTTCGATCTTCATATAATACATACAGGGAATTCCCACCGGCAATGGTAGAAGTTTGATTGGCTGTGTACATCGCCGGCCAGTCAACCTGGCCATCTTCGACAAATTCCTCCCGTGCCAGGTAAGCACTGCGATAATCGGGCTCCGCCTCATTCCGAAGAAAATAAGAGGGCATTTTTTGATAATAAGAAGGATCGGGATTGCTGCCACCACCCACGAAGATCTCCTTCCCATTTGGATCGGTAAGAAGCCGGCTCCCGCCATAATCTATCCGGCTGTTCCCAACTTTCCCAAACTGGTAGGCAATATTCGAATTCAGGGTAGTCGCGACAGCTAATTTCCAGGTGTGATTGAGCATAAAAACCGGCTCGTTGATCTTCCTCATTCGGGAATTCCTTATCTCCCCGTTTTGCATTCCCCAGTAAGAATTGTACCTGTTGCCTTTAAGCTCAAAAACTTCCAGTGTATTAGGAGAATTCTTTCCTCTCTCGTTAGGAGTGTAAAAAGCGGTAAGGTTAAGACTGTGATTGTCATTGAATTTCTTTTCTACGGAAGCAAAAAAGGAATTTGCATCATAAATACTGCCTTCGATGTAACTCTCCTCTGCAAACCTGCGGGCAAGGGAAACAGAAAAGGCCCACCCGGCCTCATTCATTCCTGTATGATAGCTCCCCATGAGCCTGCCGGAATAGGCTCGATTGGCCCCGGCCAAAGAGAACTTTCCTCCCGGGGAATATTCAGAAGCTCGCATGATGATGTTCGTGGTGCCCGCAATACTTCCGAAGGAAACATCTGAAGGGTCCAAACCTTCCGAAAAAACCTGGTTGCGCTGCACATCGTTCAATCCACCCCAGTTGCTCCACTGCGGCCGACCATTAAAAAATTTGTTCATCTCTATGCCATTGATCAACACTTTCCCATACTGACTGTCATAGCCGCGGGGCCTAAAAAAAGCAGGGCTAAAATCAAAGGCCGCGGCATTTAGAAAAATATCACGGGAGGCGTGCAGCAAGCCAGATATATTGGAATATCCTCCATCCTCTTCATCGAGTTCCTGTTCAGAAAGGCTAATTGTGGTTGCCAATTGCTGGGCCTCCAGGAGATCAGGTTTCAAAAAAATTACCCCCAGGTCTTTATGTTCTTCAGAAATTATTACCGGATAACGCTTCAGGAAGTAATCACTTCGGGAAAGTTCGAGTATTTGTTCCCCGGAAGGAATATCGTAGAAAGAAAAGTTTCCCTCAGCATCGGTTTCCTCGCTAAAGGAAGTCCCGGATAGCTTTATCGAAACCCCGGGAATGGGTTGTGAGGTCTGCTCATCAAGCACCCTGCCTTCCACAGAGGCTTCTTGTGCAGCAACAGAATAAGAATAAAAAGAAAGTAACAGCAGGATCTCCCTCCCGGCATGCAATAATTTACCCATAACAGATTGACAGGGGGGAGATAATTTTATTGAACAATATTAAAAGAAATAATTTATCTTTGGGCCGCTCCCTTAAATATTTAACATTTTATTATTCAGTTACTTACGGCTATGAGGAGCAGATTTCAGCAGTTGATCATCCCGTTACTTTTCCTTATTGCCTTTACCACTTCGGGGCAGGAAAAAAAAGAATATTATATCCAGACAATAGGTTTTTATAACCTGGAGAACCTGTTCGATATTTATGATGATCCCGAAACTTTTGATGATGACCGTACTCCAGAAGGTAAGGACCGATGGACTGCTTCTGTTTATACAGAGAAGGTGAGAAACATGGCTTATGCCATCAGCCGGATCGGGTTGGCTGAAACCAATTCTCCTCCTGCCATCTTAGGGGTGTGTGAGATCGAAAATCTGAAAGTACTTGAAGACCTAATTTCAGATCCGGTACTGCAGAAGTTTAATTATGGGATCCTTCATTTCAATTCTCCAGACCTAAGGGGAATTGACGTGGCACTACTCTACCGGAAGGATCTTTTTCAGCCCGAAAATTCTGTTTCGCATGAACTGGTATTATACCAGCCTGATGAACCTGACAAACGCATTTTTACCCGCGACCAGTTAGTGGTGACAGGTCTATTACAGGGAGAACGAATACATTTCATTGTGAATCACTGGCCTTCCCGCAGTGGCGGGGAAAAGGCGAGTAGTCCAAGAAGAGAAAAGGCAGCATTATTAAATAAAAAGATCATCGACAGCCTTTTCCGGAGAGATCCCTACGCCAGGATAATTTCGATGGGAGATTTTAACGACGACCCGCACAACAAAAGCCTGAAAAAGGTTTTAGGGGCAAAAGCGGAAAAAAATAAAACAGCCTTGAAGGAAATGTATAATCCAATGGCCGGACTGGCTAAAAAGGGAATTGGCAGCCTTGCCTACCGGGACGGTTGGAACCTCTTTGACCAGATCCTGGTTTCACAGCCTTTATTGGAACCCGATTTCTCTCAATACACTTTTTTCAAGGCGGCAATCTTTAATGAACACTTTCTCGCAACTCCCACCGGCCAGTACAAAGGATATCCTTTCAGAAGTTTTGGCGACGGAGGGTTCACAGGAGGCTACAGCGATCACTTCCCGGTGTATGTGCTACTGATAAAAGAAAAACTTTAGAACCAGGCGCTCCAGGGAATCCTGGAAAGTACAAATACAAGTGCCAAGGTATAGAAAATGGCGAGCATTTTGAATTTTGGCTGTGAAGTTAATTTCTTCTTATGTTTAGAGTAGCCAACAGTAATAAGAACCACCGCCAGGATCATCATAAGAGGATGTTCAACAAGATATAGTCTCAAAGTGGAGTCTTTCATTACCTCTCCCATTCCCCCTTCAGAAAAGGCATTAAAATATGGGGAAACAAAATAGAGAACCAGCCCTATTAAAAGCTGAATATGTGAAACGATAAGCGTAAAAAGGGAAATCCTGAAATCATTGGCCCCATATTCCTTTTTCGAAAAGAAACCGATCAGGGAATTGATAGATGCGATCACGAGCACCAGAAGAACAAGATACGCCCACCAGGAGTGGATAAAGAACACAGTTGAGTACATAGATTATGTTTTACGGGTAAAGATAGTTTTTTTGCATAAAAAAACCGCCTCTTATGAAAGAGGCGGTTTGAATATCATTTTGAGTTTTTACTGCCATTTATTTTCAGCAGCTGTTCCTCCCCAAATAAGAGTAGCGAGGTAAGGATTATCGATAAAAGGATTTCGGTTGCCCTGCGCCCCTTCAATGACGTTATTACGCTGAATTTCGAAAGCAGAAACAGGGTCTTCGACATTCCATTTCAAGAACAATTCGAGTCCTCCTACCAGGTCAAAATTCTCACCATAGCGAATATTTAGATACATGATCATACGAGCCACATCCCCTTTCCATTCATCGCCAGGATAAAAAGTTTCTTCAGTAACCAAACCGTATTCCCCACTTCCATCAACATATGGATAATTTAATCTCAAAGAATTGATATCTGAATCAGCCACTCGAAGATGGTGCATATCTGAAACTGCAAGTTCAGAGCTTAATTTTGACTGCGGGAAAATATGTTCTGTATTAAAGGTTTGAGGATAATATTCGTTCCAGTCAGACCAATATTCCTCCCAATATCTCGATTCCCCTGAATACATCAGAATAACATTATCGGGATTATCAAGATCTTCATCTGCATCATACAAATACTCATGTCGTTGACCATAGGAAAGAAGAGTAGTATGTTTATCTGAAGTGAAATCGGAAACGAATGTATAATTGATCTCCTCATTTTCTGTAACTGCAAAATTTGTATAATAAGCTTGTAATTCAGGAGGAATATTAAAGGAAACCGCTCCATACACATTTACAATTACTGTAGCAGTATCACATGTGGCTTCAGGTTGATCATTATCACAAATGGTATAAGTGAATTTATCTTCCCCGGTAAATCCGTCAACAGAAGTATAAGTAACAGTTCCATCCTCATTAAGTACCGCACTGCCATAAGAACTATTCGACTCTACAGATATCAGGATCGCTCCATCAATAAAGACATCATTAGATAGAAGATCTTCAAAAATGATACTTACAGATGCCATAGCATTCACGGTATCATCTATTGCTTCTGGATTACCAGCATCTTGCACCTCGATCAAGACTTTCGCAGTAGAACATCTATCAGAATCACCAGGTACGCAAAGGGTGTAAGTAAAAGAGTCCTCCCCAATATAATCTGCAGGCGGAGTGTAAGTATAGGTACCGTTACGATTATCTATTATAGTTCCTCCCTGTACAGATTGGGTGTCAAAAGAATTGATTCGAGCGTTATCAACTATTTCATCATTATCTGTAAGTTGAGTTATTACCGTATCCTCATTTTCTTTTGCAGTAAAGGTGTCATCATTTGCTACAGGATTCTCCACAGGTTCGGGAATTGGTTTAGGCTGTGGATCAGGTTCATCTGTAGAACAAGAAATTAAAGCTAAAGTTAGGATCAGTGAAAATAAAATTCTTTTCATGACAAAAAAGGTTAAAAAAAGCTGCCCGAGGACAGCTTTTCTTTTAATTATTATTTTATTCTAATGCAATACTATTTCGCCAGATTCATTGACAATGAATTTAGCTGTATAAGTATTGGTGGAACCGTTATAACCTAAATAACTCACTGCGAACTTCTGTCCAACTTCTGCATTTGGAAATCTGGTTTCAAGTATGGTTACAATTTTTCCATGAGCAGCTGCAATGTCCTCAGCATCCCAATAGTCGAAGTTCTTATATTTTCCGTTTCCTACTAGCTCGTAATCTTCAGCTGTTAAAGTGTAGGCAATGGTATTATCAGGCACCCATTTATCTCCGTCATGACCGAATTGTAATGTTTGGCTAAGTAAATTATTATAAACCACCCAGTTTGCACCATCAAAGATAAAGTACTTTACAAAACTTGTAGTTTTACTCTCATCAGTATTTCCGTCGCCATCGATGTCATAAACATCGTCCCCATAAATTTTATACATAATAGGAACAATGGTCCCTTCCTCTGCTGGTTCATATTTCATCATTTCAGCTAAAAATACCGGAATTTTAGCCTCTGCCTCATCTTCACTTGAAAAGTTGTCATAGCTCTCACCCATAGCATTGTATTGGTCATCTGTAAAGCCCAATACGTAGATCCACTCTCCATCCACTAAAAGAAACCCATCATTTCTTTCGGTAGTACCTCCTTCATAATAGTCATAAGTAAGAGAAACTAAAGTTCTGTTAGGGACATCAGCAAATTTATCTTCAATAAGATCAAAAACCTGCCACATTCTATCGAAGTTAGGATAAGTATCGTCTCCGTAAGCAGCATAATCTTCAGTAGTAGCTTCGTAAACGATCAGGCTCTTCTCATCTCTTTTTGGAGCATAGATGTCAAATGTTACATTAACTGAAGATTCAGCTCCAAAACTTGGAAAAACCTCTTCAAGAACGGTAGGCACTAATTCTTTAGCCTGGTCAACATCATTAAAGTTTGCAAACGAAAGGTCTAAGGTCTTCTTATAATCATCTTCAGTGAGGGTATAAGTTGAGGTACCCGCTACTCTACCTTCAATTTCAGCATCAATATCATCATGGATATCTTCCATGGGTTCACAGCTGGTAAAAACCAGACCAATGAACATGAATAATAAATAAAATGTCTTTTTCATCTTAGAATATTGTTAGAATTTAATTTTAGCTCCTACAG
>CAZNFK010000024.1:0-25882 GCA_964572365.1 uncultured Flavobacteriaceae bacterium
CAATATCAATAAAGATGCCCGTATCATTAATTGCGGGGCGATCTCTTTATATAATGAAACTCAAGTGCCCATGGGACCACGACCAGAAGGAATCCTCATTAAGAAAACGGCTCTTATGCAGGGTTTCCTGGTTCGCGATCACGTTAAGGATTTTGGGCCCGCCATAAGGCAGCTGTCTGAATGGCTACAGGAAGGAGAATTGGATTACGAAGAAACAATTATTGAAGGATTTGATAATTTGCCGGAAGCTTTTATTGGCCTTTTTGAAGGAAAGAACATCGGAAAGATGGTCGTAAAGGTTTAAGGTTAAAAGTTCAATACACAATGAACAGGGTCGCTGGTAAAAAACCATTATAGTTGATATTTTAAATTCTAAGAGTACTTATTAGAATTGCTCGAGGACTCTCTCATGCACCTCAAGGTCCTTTATGCTGTGAAGCACGAACCTAATATTCTTTACATGCTTTAGCATGGGTATCTGCTCTACAATGGTCGTAAATGCCACTCTCGCAGCTTCTTCTATGGGATACCCAAAAATACCTGTGGAGATGGCAGGGAAGGCAATCGAGTTAATCTCGTTTTCTTCCGCCAATTTTAAAGCATTCCTGTAGCAATTCGCAAGCAATTTTTCCTCAGGTTGATCTCTGCCATAGACCGGCCCGAGACAATGGATCACATATTTATTGGGAAGGTTATGCCCCCCGGTGATCACAGCTTCTCCCGGTTCGATAGGACCCATGGGTCTGGCCTCTTTGGCCAGTCCGGGTCCGGCAGCGCGATGAATGGCGCCGGCGACTCCGCCTCCCGTTTTCAGCTGGGCATTGGCTGCATTGACCACTGCCTCACAGTCTTTCTGGTTCACGATATCTCCCTGCACGCATTCAATACTGATAGTTCCGATCTTAACCTCCATATTGTTGATGAATTAGTCTCCTAAAATTAAGGAATTTCAAGAGCTGATGGAAATCATTCCAGGTTAGTTTTGAAAAAGGTAATTTCATAGGCCTATAAAATATCCTAAGATGAAGAATAAAGTAGTCATAGTTACAGGTAGCGCCTCGGGAATTGGAGCGGCTACCGCTCTCCTTTTTGCAAAAGAAGGTGCCAGTGTGGTCGTGTCAGACCTTCAGGAGGAGAAGGGCAGGGAGGTGGTTAAACAAATTGAAGAAGCCGGCGGAAAAGCATCTTTCTTTAAGGCTGATGTTTCTAAAGCTGAAGATAATGAGGCCCTGGTGAATTATGCTATTGAAACCTATGGGAAATTAGATGTGGCGGTGAACAACGCCGGAATTGGAGGTGAGGCCAATAAAATCGCCGATATGAGCCTGGAGGGCTGGCATAAAGTTATCTCCATTAATCTCGACAGTATTTTTTATGGATTAAAATACCAAATACCCGCCATGCAAAAGAATGGAGGGGGCAGTATTGTCAATATTTCCTCTATCCTTGGAAGTGTGGGGTTCATGGGATCTGCTGCCTATGTGGCAGCAAAGCACGGTATTCTGGGAATAACAAAAACCGCAGCTTTGGAATATTCTTCAGAAAAGATTCGTATAAATGCCGTGGGACCGGCTTTTATTGATACTCCGTTATTGGATCAACTTGATGACGAACTCAAACAACAACTGGTTTCCATGCATCCAATTGGCCGGTTTGGTAAAAGCGAGGAGGTAGCCGAGATCATCCTGTGGCTGGGCAGCGATAAGGCTTCTTTTGCTACCGGGGCTTACTATCCTATTGATGGAGGTTACCTGGCAAGATAAGAAAGTACGAAGTTAGAAATATAAATGGTAAAGTATTAGAAGTTCAGTGCTTCAGATGAGAGGGGGATTTGTGGAAAAGGAAAGATTCTTCGCTCCGCAAAAGCTTCGCTCTGAATTTTGAAACAGTTAGTGTCATTCCGACGTAGGAGGACTCTCTATTGGAAGTAAACCATAGAATGATTTGCGATGGATTTGGCAGGAAGTAATTTTTAATTCGACAGTAGCTCCAGCACTGCACTAGTATTTAATAAAGGAGCCTTTTCCTGCGGGAAAAGGCTCTTTGGAATTTGGTGCTTGTATATTGGGATTATTGAAAGGGTTAGCGCCTTCTCCTTTGCCCGTTGTTCCTGTTTCCCCTGGCTGGTGCCGGGGCGGGTTGAGCGTTTAGATCCATAGGATAGGGATGTTCATCAACAACCGGGATCTTGATCGCTGCCAGTTTCTCAATATCCTTTAAATCCTTACGTTCTTCGGCCGCGCAAAAAGAAATTGCCATGCCTTCATTCCCTGCGCGCCCGGTGCGTCCTATCCGGTGCACGTAAGTTTCAGGTACATTGGGCAGGTCAAAATTAAACACGTGTTTTAATTCATCAATATCAATACCCCTTGCGGCGATATCTGTGGCAACCAGTACATTCAGGTTACCGTTTTTAAAATTCTTCAGAGCGTTCTGCCTGGAATTCTGACTTTTATTTCCATGAATGGCTGCCGATTTAATCTTGGCTTTATCCAGGAACCTGGCCACTTTATCAGCCCCGTGTTTGGTACGGGTGAAAACAAGAGCGCTGGAAATTCCGTTGGACTCCAAAAGGTGCAGCAATAACTTTCGCTTGTCTGGTTTATTGGTGAAATAGATGCGTTGCTGGATCTTGTCTACTGTTGAGGAAGGCGGAGTTACCTCTACCTTAGCCGGATTTTTCAACATGATTTTCGCCAGACTCTGTATCTCTTCGGGCATCGTGGCCGAAAAGAAAAGCGTTTGCCGTTTTTCCGGCAAAACCTTGATCACCTTTTTAACATCGTGAATAAAGCCCATGTCAAGCATTCTGTCTGCTTCATCCAGGACAAAGATCTCCAGCTGGCGCAGGTTGATGAATCCCTGGTTCATTAGATCCAGTAATCTTCCGGGAGTTGCGACCAAAATGTCGACCCCTCTTTTTAGTTTCGAAACCTGATTTACCTGTGAAACTCCCCCAAATATCACATAATGAGATAGTTTGGTGTATTTTCCATATGCTGCCAGACTTTCATCGATCTGTATAGCTAATTCCCGGGTGGGAGTAAGAATAAGGGCCTTAATGCCCTTTTTTCCGTTGTTTTTTTCGTCCAGTATCTGCAAAAGCGGAATTCCGAAAGCAGCGGTTTTACCGGTTCCTGTCTGCGCAACCCCTAAAATATCTTTTCCCTGTAAAACCAGTGGAATAGCTTGTTTTTGGATTGGAGTAGGAGTGGTGTAACCCTGAGCATCTAAAGCCTTCAGGATAGGCTGTGTTAATTCTAAATTTTTAAAAGACATTCAATATGTATATGTGAAATGCTGGAAAAGACGTTGCATTTTCTGAAACAGCTTGTAGATTTTCATTCTAAACCGGCTTACAACCTGCCGTGTTTTTGTGTAAAGAAGAATACAAAGATAAGCTTTTTATCTTCCGGTATTACATGAGTCAAAAACCGGGCCGGGAAACAGTTACTTTACTATGATCTTGTATTTGTCTAAGAGACCTGATACATTGGTGGATGAAAAAACAGCTTTTTCAAGTCTGTTGTTTTCAGGGTCAATAGAAAAATTCTTTGAAGTTTCGAGATCGGCAGCTTTCAAGTTAGTATTGTAAAAGACCGCTCCGCTCAGGTCACAATTCTGAAATTTTGCTTTGGAAAGATCTGCTTCTGAAAGGTCTGCCTGTTCCATTTTGCAGTCAAGGAACCGGACGGCTTTTAATTTCAGTTTAAAAAAAGATGAGAAATTAAGATTACAATCCTGAAAGTTAAATGACAATAAGAACGGGTTGCAGAGATCAAATCTTAAACCGATTAATTTGCAGGACTTAAAGGTACAATCTCTAAATGTAACGCCCTCCAGGAGGGCATTGCTGAAGTCGCAGTTTTCAAAAACGCATTCAGAAAAAGTAGCTGCGGAAAGATCATTGTTTATAAAATGACAGCTCGAAAAGCTACAATTCTCAAACTCTGCATCTCTAAGCTCAGTTTGAGTATAGGTTATACTCCTGAAATTTTTATCCTGGGAAAAAGACACCAAATGAATGGATTAGCACTTGGGACAGGCTTCATCATCGGCTTTGAGATAAGCTACAATACCGCCCAGGTCCAGTTTCAAAGTGGTAGCACCCAGATCTGATGCCAGTTTCTTCTTTCCGTGAATGCGTAATTCCTTGAAGCCACTTATTGTAAAGGTCTTGGTGTTGCGATCATAAACGATCTTATCTGCCTTCTCGATTTCTACAATTTCCGAAGTAAAGTGTGCATTTCCCGTAAACTCAACAATTTGTTTATTCTCGCGAAAAGTACTGTTATCACCTGAGAATACCACATCGGCTTCCTTAAAAACCACGTGTGCTTCCTGAGCAAACAAGCCGGTGCTCATAAGTGAAAATAACAAAAGTAAGATTGATTTCATAGCCTGGGTTCTTGAGGCACAAGTTACTAAAATCATGTTAATTAACCACAGTTTCCTTACATCTTTTATATTGCTCATCAACCGGACAAACAAATTTTAAACTTTGCATTTTAGCTTCGAGATTCCCTAATCATTAAAAAATCATTAAAAATCAGCAGGCAATCTCCTAAATATTAGGGAATTTTACCAAAGCTTTGGCGCTTTCTTAACCGTCGAACCTGTCAATTCTTACAATCTTTCGGTATATAAATTGATTAACCTACTTAAAACACACGCCGTGAATAAAGATCTGACTTACAGGTTCTTTAATGCTTTGATTATTCTCGTGGTCATTGCTTTTGTAATATTTTCCTGTGATACCGGAGCAACCGAAAGAGATACGCCTGAATATCCTTCAGAAAAAGTAGTTAAGGATACTGTTCAGCCTTCTTCATCTAAAGAAAAGGAACCGGAATTCGTAGTTACTTATAAAGTTGACAGTCTTACAACAAAGACTGCGGTAGATAGCTTTAAAAACCGGTATACAGAAGAAGAGAAGAATATCATTTTCGCGCTCAACCGGGTGGACGCATGGCGGTTGGATCCCGGGGATAAATTAGTAATTCCCGACACGCTCACAGGAGATTTGATGGATTATTCCCCTTTTCCGAAGAGCCTGGAGATCCTGGATTCCATTCCAAAAACTGTGTTGATCTCACAAAGAATTCAGGGAATCGCCCTTTATGAAAACTCTAAACTGGTGCGATGGGGGCCGGTGAGTTCGGGGAAAAGATCTACGCCCACACCAAACGGCCTATTCTATGGAAATTATAAAGCACGTAAAAAAATAAGTACAGTCAATCCTGACTGGCTGATGCCTTACTATTTCAACTTTATGAATTTTGAAGGGGTAGGGGTGCACCAGTATTCCATGCCGGGATATCCTGCCAGCCATGCCTGTGTAAGACTTCGCAAAGATGACGCGACCTATATTTATGATTGGGCACAGCAATGGAAACTGGATAAGAAGGGCCAGGTGGTCGAAAAGAACGGTACGCCTTTCATGGTCTTCGGAAAGTATGACTACGAAAAGCCTGCTCCCTGGTTGAAAATGGCAGGGGATCCAAAAGATAATTTTTTAACAGCTTCTGAACTGGATACTTTGAGAGCATACGTGACCAGGTTTTTCCAGGATGACCGGAATTTTGACAAAGCTGAACTTCCTGAAGGTGAACTTGCCCTGCTCGCTAATACAGCGATCGAAACCATACAATAAAAAAAGCCCCGAAAGAGCTTTTTTTACTTGATTGATGTTATTCCTAAAAACGATATTTTTCAGAGTAGGCTAAAATTGCATTTTCAAGATCTTCTTTATCCTCTATGAATGGAATATGGCCTCCTTTGTTTTCCCAAAGCAGCAGGTTTGGAAAATTCAGATCTTTAGAGTGTTTCGGTCCTACCATGAAATCTTTTAATCCATAGAAGAAAAGCACAGGCATTTCCATTTCAGCAGTCAGGGGTTTAAAATTTACCCAGTAGTCGGGGTAGTTCAGCGCATACTGGCTAAAATCGTAATTAAAAGCTTCGATCTCCCTGGAAATTTTATCTAACTCAGGAAAGGTCTGCGGGTCTCCAGATCCCATTTTCCAGAAGAGATCTTTTTCTCTAAGCTTACCTCCATACTCATTCATTCTCTGCGGAAGTGAGACGGTATCGCCTTCACAGCTGTATGTTTCACCAACAAAATCAGCGGCCTTAGGAATCCAGCTTTCACAGGCCGATTCAGTCAGATTGATGGTGCAGTTGATCATGATCATTCCTTTTTGAGCTGCCGGGTATTTTTGGGCATAACCCATCTGCAACACTCCCCCAAAAGAGTGGCCAAGGGTGAGCCAGCTGTCATAGCCTAATTTTTTCCTGATCTCCTCAAAATCTTTCGTCATTCTCTCCATGGAATAATTGCCGTCTTTAGCGCTTCCAGATCTTCCAACTCCTCTTTGGTCCAGGTAAACCACGGTAAAATGTTGCTCCATAAAATCGCCAAACAATTCTTCAAACCATAAACTTCCGGAACCCGGACCACCATGAATATATAGCAGGGGAGTACCCGCTCCTTCCACTTTTACATATAACGGTACCCCGTCTGAGGTCATGATCTTTACTTCTTCGGCTTGACCGGTAAAGCCTGTCATAATGAAAGCGACCAGGAAAATTAAATTTTTCATTTTGCTGAATTTTAGATTATGAATTGGAACGCCCCGGCAAAGGCCGGGTTCGTTCCGGGTTCAAACAATTTTTCTTTTTCAAAGCTTTTTATACAGACTGCGACCTGATGAAATTGTTACAGCCAATTTCGTTTGTGATTGGAAATTTTACATTTCTGCAGCCACGGCACTCTTTCCGTCATTTCCCGTCCATTGTTCCATCACCTCGGGTGCCGGGCGGGCATTAATGCCTTCCCCATAGACGGTGGCGCTTCCGTGAGTGTAAAATGCTTCCCAGTCTACTCCCTGAGGATCTGTGATCCAGCTTTTTTGCGATTTGGAATAACAGCAGGTGCATTCCCCTTCCTCGCGCACTGTTCCCTTCGCCTGCTGCATATTGGCGTAGATCTCTTTTAATTCGGTTTCGTTGTCTGTTTGAAGACCAAGATGTTCAATACCGTTTTCTGCATGACCTGTGGAAATGGCATAATTGATCCGGGGATCTTCGAGCATCCATTTGGCATAATCTGGTTTAACAAGGCTTGGCTGAGAGTTGAAAAGGGCGTTATAGAACTCAATGCTCTCCTGAAGGTTCTTTACTCTTACGTGTACATGAAAAGTTTTCATATCTCTTGATTTGTGGTTTATATCATTAAGACGGGAAACCTTTTAAAAAGACGCAGAAATTTGACAAAAAAAATCCCGCATAGGGTTTTTACATCTATACGGGACTGGGTGTAGGGGGTATTGTTTAGCTAAAAGCAGGACTGCTTTCCAGCTCTATAAAAGGCTTTAATATTACCTTCGAAGTTATTGAATTGGTGATAAGACAGGCTCTTTCAGCTTTAATTAGGATCTTTTCCGCTTTTTCGCGGTCAGCCTCTTTTGTTAAAGTGAGTGCCGGTTCCAGCACTATTTCAGACATTGCGAACTTGCCATCAACTTTGTTCAATTTACCTTTTGCCGGGCAACTGAAGTTTTTGAATTCCAGTTTTGAATTTTCGGCAATAGCAAGAAAAGTGGTCATGAAACAGCTGTTTACGGCAGCCGTAAATAAATGTTCCGGAGACCAGATGCCTTCCATTCCCTTTGGAAATTCAGGCGGAGTTGCCACTTCTATAGTATCGTTAAGGACCGGTGAGGAAATTTCCCCTTTTCGATCATTTTTCCATTCCAGGTCAACCTTGTAAATATGTTCTTCCATTCCGTAGTTCTTATAGGATTAAAATTAACACCAAATCTTCTTATTTTTCCTGATCCCTGTCAGGTTTGACCTCACAATTGCCATCAAAACAACTTCCGCCGGCACAGCCAAAGGCAAACAGGCCCATAAAGGCGACGTAACCTCCTAAAAGCATACCCAGCCATTGATCGTTTACGGCCGCCTGTATGATCACCATGATCCCAATTACAAGGTATGCCACCCGGATAAAGGTCCAGCCGGTAAGAAGTCTGTTCTTGATCATGATATTTTATTTTGCAGGCTTCGCCATCCTCCGCCGTTATAAACGTTAGTATACCCATTGGACTGAAGAATACTTTTTGCCGAAGCACTTCTCATGCCCGAGGCACAGCAAGTGATAATGGGCTGTTCTTTATTCTTTAATTTCTTCAGGCTTGCGGGCAGGCTATTAAGCGGGATGTTTTTAGATCCTTTTATATGGCCTCCTTTAAACTCTCCGGGAGAACGAACATCCAGGATGATGCCTCCATTTTTTATCATTTCTGAATAATCTGCCGCAGGGCCAGATGTAAACAATCTTTTTATAAGTTCGAACATAGGTTAAGCCGATTTTGATTGTAAATAATTCACTTCAAGCCAGGAACCGCCATTAAGGCATTCCATGCCCTGTCTGCTCAGATAATTCTCTGCCTGGCTGCTGCGCATCCCCGAAGCACAGCACAAAATAAGAGGACCGTTCATGGTTTCCAGTTCATCCATGCGCAGCGGGATTTCATTTAAGGGAATATTTACGGAACCTGCTACATGTCCGCCGCTATATTCAGCGCGGGTACGTACATCAACGATGGTTCCTTTATTTTCTTTTATCAGTTTTTCGATTTCCATAAAACAATTTTCATGATTAACAGGCACAAAATTACATTTGAAGTGGCTTTACCACAGTTACTTTTGTTACACAAGGAGTCTAAATAGAAAGATCCGGAAAACAGGTCGAATTCCGGATCTTTTAATAAAGTTCTATATTCCGATTAATTCAGATTTTCGATCACCTTTTGAAGTTTCTCCCTTACCTGTTGCGCTATAGAGCCCAAAGAATTGTTTTCTACTGCCTGCATAGAAGCCACAGGATCTACCGCCGAAACTTCGACTTTTCCATTTTCCAGTTCCTGTACGATCACATTACAGGGCAACATAGTTCCAATCTTGCTTTCGGCTTCGATCGCCTGGTAGGCCATATTGGGGTTGCAGGCACCTAAGATTCGATATTTTCGGAAATCTTTGTCCAGTTTCTTTTTGAAGGTTTCCTTTACATCAATCTCTGTAAGGATCCCGAACCCTTCTTTTTTGAGTTCTTCGGTTACTTTTTCAATAGCCTGGTCAAAATTATCATCTACTGTTTTTGTGAAATAATAGCTCATTTTCTTGGTCTTTTAGTTTGATACTTAAGTTACTACAAAATTGTCTTTTTAAAAAGGCATTTTCAGTAACTCTTGTTACGCAGACCTTCTTATTTTTCCTGCCAGGCTTTTTCCAGGACCTCGAGAAAGGTCTCTGTAGCCTGTGCTCCAGAAACTGCATATTTATTATTGAACACAAAGAACGGCACTCCGCGAACCCCGATTTGCTGCGCCTGCATTTCATCCTGCTTC
This sequence comes from uncultured Flavobacteriaceae bacterium, assembly GCA_964572365.1. Classification (GTDB taxonomy): domain Bacteria; phylum Bacteroidota; class Bacteroidia; order Flavobacteriales; family Flavobacteriaceae; genus Salinimicrobium. The sequence goes on from CAZNFK010000024.1 coordinate 9,414, forward strand.
ACGGCATAACCATATTCTTCTGAAGTCAATGCCGCTTTGGCCTCCTGCTCCTCTAATCCTGCGGAAACAGCGATCTCCACCAGGGTTTGCTCATCATCAATATTTTTAGCTTCCGAAAAATGAGCTTTAAAGAGGGCTTCTTCCAGCTCATTGGCCATTCCCTTTTCAATAGCCAGCTGGATCAACAAGTGGGCGCGGTATGAGTTGGCCAGAACCGAACGGTTGGAATCTATTTCCAGGCCACTTTCAGCTGCCATATTTTGAACATTGCTAAACATTTCCCGGGCCTGTTCTTCGGAAACATTCTTCACCTGCACAAAATAATCCAGGGTACTTAGTTCGGGTTGGGTCTTTAAATTCGGGTCTAACTGAAAGCTGTGCCAGTTAACTTCTACTTGTTCTTTATTTGGGAATTCTTCAAGGGCTGCTTCAAATTTGTGTTTTCCTATATAACAAAAAGGGCATCGAACATCTGACCAAATATCTACTGTCATAATTTACTTTTTAGTACATCTAATTAACAAACTTCGAACCTATTTGCAGTATCGGTCAAATATTCATGTTTTACCGGCTTTTCTGAAGGGGTTTGCGAGAATGCTATTTTTGACACTTCCGTTTTTTGCGGAATAAAGCTCATTGCTCTTTCGGCTATGGCAGTGATCGAAAGGCTGGGATTCACCCCGGGGTTGCTGGAGATCATCGAACCGTCGATCACGTACAGGTTGTCATAATTAAAAACCTCATTTTTACGGTTGATCACTCCTTCCGAAACATCTTTTCCCATAACGGCGCCTCCAAGGATATGAGCGGTAGTGGGAATTCCCGCAAGACTTTCAAGGGCAAAAGAAGTAGCCTTTCCATTGATGATCCTGCTGTATCGGGCAGTCAGTTCTTTTGATTCGGGGATATCTGAAGTTGGTTTTTTCCCTTTTCCCAGTCCGGTAGAAAGGATTCCGAAGAAATTTCTTTTGAATCTAAGGGTACTGTCCACTGATTGCATAAAGAGCAGCACCGTGGTGCTTTTTGACCAGCTATTGACGAAATACGTCCTGAACCAGGCAAGGGGAGAGGAAAGGAGTTGACCAAAAATGTGGAGTAGTCTGCTTACGGGGTTCTTCCCTTCAGCCAGGGGCAGGTGCAACAGCTTCCAGAATCCCGATCCTTTCGAATACCGCACGATCTCCAGGTGGCTGTTCTTATGGGTGTGCAAAAGACTGCCAATGGCCACGCCTTTTGAAAGATCTTTAGTCTTGTTGGAGGTGGAAACGCTTATCAACGTCTCATTGTTGGTGCGGATGTCCTCACCCAGTTTTCCTGATAACTTCGGAAGGGAATCTTCTTTCAGTTTTAAAAGCAGTTTGATGGTTCCTAAAACTCCACCTGCAAAAATGACTCCCTTAGCTGTGAATTTCTTTTTCTTCGGAAAGATTTCCGTGCTCGACCTTGAGAAAACTTCATAACCTTTGCCTGAAGGTTTTACGTCAAAAACCTCATTTTCGGCAAGGATTTCTGCGCCATTTTTTTGTGCGAGCCACAGGTAATTCTTGTCCAGCGTGTTTTTGGCGTTATACCTGCAGCCGGTCATGCAACCGCCGCAGAAGTTGCAGCCTGTCCTGTCAGGGCCTTTTCCGTCAAAAAAGGGATCTTTTACGGTTTCTCCCTCTTTTCCGAAGTAGACTGCTACATTCGGGGCTTCAAAATGTTCCTTTCTTCCCATTTCCGCGGCCATTTGTTTAAGAGCCAGATCGCCATCGAAAAGTTTTGGGTTTGGGGTAGCTCCGAGCATTTTCAAGGCCTGTTGGTAGAAAGGTTTAAGTTCCTTTTCCCAGTCAGCCAGATTTTTCCAGCTACCGGTGGTATAAAATGCCTTTTTTGGAACCGGAAGCGTGTTGGCGTATACCAAAGAGCCGCCACCAACCCCGGTACCGGAGATCACTGCTATATGCCTGAAGATGCTCAGCTTCATGATCCCGAAGAATCGCAGGGCAGGTATCCACAGCCATTTTCTCAGGTTCCAATTGGTTTTGGGGAAATCTTCGGCCCTGTACCATTTGCCTTTTTCGATCACCAGCACCTTATAGCCTTTTTCTGAAAGCCGTAACGCGCTGACAGATCCGCCAAAGCCGCTGCCAATAATGATATAATCGTAGTCCATAGAACCTGGGAATTCTGTTCCTAAAACTACTGAATTTTGGTGAATTCAAATCACCGCTCCCGTGAAGAAAAATCCGGATAACATTAAGCCTCCAATCCTGGCTTCGTGTGATTCTGAAGTAAATTCAGAATGACGCGAATTGTAATTTTTCCTTATTCGGAAACATTCTGGGAGGTGAGACGATAAGATCAAATAAAAGCCTGCCTGATCTTTTTTCCCGGAACTTTTCGTTTTCTGGTGTCAAGGCCAAGCATGTAATTTACCGGGCACACTTTTGTGATTGCACTTTCTGTGAGCAGAGCGCCCGCAACGATAGTTGCAAGACCTTCAATTTTTCCTTTGTTTCCGCCCAAAGCCAGGTAACCAATGCCAATTAAGGCAGGTCCTGCAACACTGCGAATGAGCCTATCTGTTTTCCCTACATTTTCTTTCATGTCTATCGATATTATCCTTCATCTTCATTAGCTAATAATACAAACCTAAATTTTCGGTCACTTTTCTTCATCCTTTAAATACTTATCCAGGAACGCGAGGATCTGCTTGTAACCCTTTATTTCGTTTTCTTTCTTGATGAACCCGTGGCCTTCATCTTCAAAAATCACATATTCTACCGGTACATTGTTCTTATCAAGCTCAGCGACAATTTCATCAGATTCTACCTGTAGCACCCGCGGGTCATTGGCACCCTGCAAAACCATAACCGGATTCTTCACCTTGTCTGCATGGAAGAGCGGCGACTTGTTATACAGAGCTATCGAATCTTTGGTGGTTGGATCACCCATCTCTTCGTAAAGGGCTGTTTTAAAAGCTTCCCAGTAAGGCGGTATGGATCTGAGCGTACGTAACCAGTTGGTTACTCCAAAGAGATTAACTCCGGCGTCAAATTCTTCCGGCTCAAAAGTCATGGCGGCCATGGTCATATACCCGCCATAGCTTCCACCTATGATACCAATATTTTCGTCATCGATATAGGGCTGTTCCTGCAGCCATTTTTTGCCCCAGATCACATCCTTAAGATCTTCTTCCCCGTGCTTTTTGTCATCCATTTTATAGAACGATTTTCCATATCCGCTGCTTCCGCGGTTATTGACAGCCAAAACCGCATAGCCATGATTGACCAAATATTGAATTAGTGCAGAATAGCCTACTCTGGACTGGCCGCCCGGGCCACCGTGAACCCAAACAAGTGCAGGCACTTTATTTTCTTCTGTAGCCTGGTGAGGTTTGTAAAATATAGCCGGGATCTCGAGACCATCGAAGGATTTGTATCGAACCACCTCTGATGCCACCAGGTCTTCAGGGTCTATTTCCTTATTCAATGTATTAGTTAGTTTCTGGATCTCATTGGTTCGGAAATCGTACAAATAAAGGTTATTCGGAGTTTTTGAGGTGCCAATGGTAAGCCTCATCAGGTTTTCGCTATCAGAAAAATTCACAGCCTTGATGTCGCCATCGGGCACTTCAGGAAGATCTACTGTTTCTCCCGTTTCATTATTCTTCACGATAAGTCGGGTCTTTCCGTCTTCATTAATGCCAATTACCCTGTATTTGTCGTTTTCGCTGAGGTAGCTGTACATGACATCCCAATTGGTCTCATAAACAGGGGTAGTTTCTGCGGTTTCCATATCATACTCCACCAGATAGGCAAATTCCTTACCTACATCTGTGATGTAATAGAACTTTTGATCGTCTTTACTGAAACCTGCAGCCGAATAACTCCCTTTTTCTTTAGAGATCTCGTTTAGCTGGTCGTTCTCCCTGTCATAAATGAATAATTGGCTTTCACTGGTAGTAATTGGCCTTGAAAGCGCGATCATTTGCTCATCGTGCGAAAAGCCCTCCAGTTGATATCCCTCGTCATTTTGGTAGAGCATTTTTGGCTCCCAGTTTTCTACATCCATTTTATAAATATCAAAGAACTTTGGATCGCGCTTGTTGGAAATATAATACATGGATTTCTTATCATCACTCCAGCCCGCAAACATGGCTTTTTCATTTTCCGCAGGGGTGAGATCCTTTACTTCTCCGTTCTTTTGAAGAAGGTAGAGATGGCTGATTTCGTTACCGCCTTTATCTGCGGAATAGATGATCTCTCCGGTACCGGGAACGTAGTCTTCCGCAAAAAAAGAATCCTCTTTAGAATGCGTGACCTGTTTTTTGGAGCCGTCATTGAGATCGATCTCATAAACATTGAAAATTCCCGACTCATCACTGCTCAAGAGGAGCTTCGATTCATCATTGGAAAATTCACCTCCGCTAACACGGGTATTGCCATAGAATTGTTCAATGGTGTATTTTTCTACGGAAGTGGAATCTTGAGAAAAAGCGGTGAATCCACACAGCAAAAAGAACAAAAGAAGTGGTCTCATAATGTTGGTTTTGATTAGAAATGAATCTTTTTCCGGGAACGGGGAGAAAGGAAACCCGGTTTGATTTTCTAAGATAACCAAAAATCATAAAACCCTGAACATCATTATCTTGTAGTTGAGCGATTTTTCTGAAGTATTCACAGGATAGTAATGAATATCCTTAGCTTTTACTCATCTCTGCCAGGCTTGTAACCTTATTGGATTGCAGCTCTTCTGTAAGGTTCATGATCTTGCCAAATCGTTGAGAAGCTGTGATGAAGGTAATGAAGGTACACAATTCAGAAATTTCCTTTTCACTGAAAACTTCTCTCAAAAGAGAAAAATGAGCTTGCTGAATTGAAGTATGATCAATGGCAAATAATTCCGCGAAGGCGGTAGCATTAGCTATGCGAGCATCTTTTTCATCAAATGAAGCTTTTCCGCCTTTCACCATGCAGTATTCGCAACCATTCCCAAAGGCCAGCGTTCTTCTTACCTGTTCAAGAAGATTTCCCTCCAGGGAGGTGTCATTGAAAAGGGTATTTTCCAACTCATTCCATTTTTCCAGGATCAAGGGATTATGGCCGATTAATTTTTCGAAGGGAGTAGCTCCGTAAGCTGATAATTTAATTGAGGTGCTCATTTATTTAAATTTTGAAAAGGCACCGAAAATAAGAAATTATTCGATCCAAAAATCAGGTCAGGAATTCCCTTTTTTAGCAATCTGTGTTGTCTTCAATAGATTTCCAGCCATACCCTCAAAAACAAAATAGTGAAAGGGGAGAACAGAATACCAGTAAAGTCTTCCTGCCAATCCTTTTGGCCTGAAAGTGGCCGTTTGTTGCAGGTAATTCTTACCCTCTTTCTCGCAGATCCTGAATTCCAACCATGCCTCGCCGGGTAATTTCATCTCGGCATATAATAACAGGCGTTTTTTCTTTTTGTCAGCCGCCAGTACCCGCCAAAAATCGAGAGTGTCCCCGGTATTGATTTTGTGAGGATGGGTGCGCCCCCTCCTGAGTCCAACCCCGCCTACCATTTTGTCCAGGATTCCTCTTATCTTCCACATCCAGTTTCCGTAATACCACCCGTGTTTGCCTCCAATAGACCATATGTTCTGAAGCACCTCATCTGGATCACCCTTGATCAGCTTTTCTCTTTTATCAAAGAAACAGCCATCTGTAGGTACATTGATGTGGTCGAGTAGCGAATTATCCTGGTAACTTGAAGCCAGCGAATCTTTCCAGCTGGAAATGACATTGTTCTGTTCGATCTTTTGAAATGCGAGTTCCACGGCTTTTTTATAGGAAATGGTTTTGATGCCCAGCATTTTTTCCAGCTCGTTATCCTTAGCAATGACTTCCACCTTCATACTGTTCACCAGATTAACGGCCAGTTTATATGAGGTTGAGGTTACAAAGTACAACCAGTAGGAGGAAAGCCTCGGCGTCATGACCGGAACGGTAAGAATATACCTTTTGAGGTTCCTCACTTCGGCAAATTGCAGCAACATTTCTTTATAGGTAAGTACATCGGGTCCACCTACATCAAAAGCCCTCCCGAAAGTTTCTTTTTTCAGCAAAACTCCCGAGAGAAATTCAAGAATGTTCCTTATGGCAATAGGCTGACTACGGGTATTGACCCATTTAGGAGTGATCATGACGGGTAATTTCTCTACCAGGTCTCTTATGATCTCAAAAGAGGCGCTGCCCGAGCCTACGATGATCCCGGCTTTGATCGCGGTTAAGGGAATCCCGCTTTTGCCAAGCAGCTCTTCCACATTTTTTCGGGACGCCAGGTGTTTCGATAGCTTTTTTTCATTAGTGATTCCCGTGAGGTAAATGACCTGCTTCACTGCAGTGGGTTTGATCAACTCAATAAAATTACGAGCAGATCGTTCTTCCAGTTCCTCAAAATTATCCTGGCCAGAGCTCATGGAATGAATGAGATAATAAGCCGCATCAATATCTCTAATGCCTTCGGAAGAAGGCGGCTCCTCGAGAAAATCGACTTCAAAAAGGCTTATTTTTGGATCTGTATAAACTCCTTCTTGTGGAAAGCGCTTTTTGTCCCTCACACAACATACCACTTCGTGTCCCTGCTCCAGTAAAACCGGAAGCAGTCTTTTACCAATATAGCCGGTGGCACCGGTGAGAAGGATTTTCATATACAGCTAGCTTTGTCTCCACCTAAGTTACTAATAAAACCTCAGGTAAACCATAGCGAGAACCTTTATACCGGCACCTTCTTTACAAGTACCGCTTACTCTTCCTCGAGGATGATGAGATCAGCCGAGGCACGGTTCAGGGCAATGGGAATGTTGTTGATCACCGCCGTTCTTATCAGGGTCTGAATGTCGTGTTCATGCCCATGAGGAGTTTCAGCATCGATAAAGAAGATGACTTTCTGTACCTCCCCACCAAGGATCTTGGCAGCCAGGATGATATCCCCGCCGCTGGGTCCATGTCCAAAACCCGAAACTTCGAGCTCCAGCATATCGTTGATGAGCTTTGCGGTATTGGTTGTGCCAATTAAATTATACTTTACCAGGATTTCGCGATGAACTTTTGCCCAGTTCAGGAGATCATTTTTTCGGCTGTTGTGGGCTATAAGAGCAATGGTATTTTTCATAAATGCAGGTTACAGATAATTTTATTCTGTGGAATAAAAATAAGGCTTTTCTTTTGAAAACACTTTAATTCTGAAGCATGATAAAGTGATGAAATTGTTAAGGATTGGAAGGAAGGTTCAGGAATTGAGTTTTTTGCTCTTTTTCATTCGTTTGGGGCCATACCAAAGCCAAAAACCCGTCGCAGTGAATATGAATAAAGCGAGGGACATGATGGTAGTATAGAATAGTTTCCAGACTCCGTTGGTTCCAAAGAGATCATCCAGGACAGACCCGTCGTGAATGTCTTCGATAAGATCTGATCTTCGGGTGCCGAACTGCATTACCTTACCTGTAGCTCCATCCAGCTGCAATCCGAGGTAAGCGGTTTTAAAATCGAATTTTACGATCCCGTCTTCCTTTCTGATGTCGATACGGTCCAATTCGGGTTTTTCTTCGGTTTCCAGCGTGTCCCTGATCGTTCTGAAAGCAATGGCATGAAGACTGTCCAGGGGCAGCCATTGTTTCAAGTCGGTAGAAGTTCCTTGCATGGTCTCGGGCAGGATAATTCCGCCGCTGTCTTTTTTCCATCCCAACAGGAGCGCCGACACAGATACCACAAAAAAGAACGTGAAAAGGGAGATCCCGGTCCACCGGTGGATCTTCCTGAAAACCCTAATCAATCTCGCCTGTCTTTTCCTCTTGTTTTTCTCGTTCATAGCAGCTTTTTCTGGGGATGGCCAAAATAGTTAAAAAAGTCAGATTATTTGCTGATAATAACTCTACAATTAGGAGGAGGAGGGCAGCAGCTTCTTATTTCCAAAAATGGATTTAAAACAATAACTTTATAGTTTGCAATTGATGTATGGAAGCTGACGCACCGATCTTTTTTCTGGCCTATGTTCTGATCTTTTTCCTGGCGATCCTGTTCAGGTATTTTGTGGCTGCCGGATTTTTCTATTATTACTATTACGTGTGGAAGCAGGAGGAATTCCGAATCAGGCGGTTGAGCAGGAGGGCTCCCAAAAAGAAACAGTTAAAGAAGGAAATTATCTGGAGCATAAAATCTTCGGCTATATTCGCTATTTTCGGAGCCGTGCTTTATTGGCTGTGGCAGAATGATCTAACGGCAATTTACCTGGAGCTCACAGATTATCCGCTCTGGTACCTGCCGGTAAGCCTGGTTTTGATCCTGTTGCTTCACGAAACTTACTATTATTGGGTTCACAGGTGGATGCATTCCCCTAAAATCTTCAGAAAAGTGCATAAGGTGCATCACGACAGTCATACCCCAACCCCATGGACGGCTTTTTCATTCCATCCGTGGGAAAGCCTGCTGGAAGCCTTGATCCTGCCGGTCCTCCTTCTTTTTATTCCGGTTTCCATATATGTTTTAGGGTTCTACCTGGTCATTATGACGGTTAGCAGTGTGGTCAACCACCTGGATATTGAGATCTATCCACAGGCTTTTCAAAAAAGCAAATTTGGTAAGCTGTTCATAGGCGCCACACACCATCATCTTCATCACAAGGAATTTCTTTCTAATTATGGCCTCTACTTTACTTTTTGGGACAAATGGATGGCTACGGAAAGTGAAAAAATGAAAGATTAAGCCTATTATTTTATCCTCTCAAAAACCATTTTCTCTGAAAAAAGCCCTTTTTTAAGCAGCTTTTTAAACTGCCGTTTGGAGGGGGCAATAAGGTAATATTCTCCATATTTATAGGTGAATTTTTGTACGTGCATCTTACTGCGAAAGTCTTCAATGAGTTTTTGTTCCTCCACTTCCATATTCGAAAAGTAAACAGTGATACGATCCTTACCTGATATCTTAAAAGGATAAACAGTCCATTCTTCTTTACCTTCTTTTTTAATATTTATAAAGTACCAGGTATCCATTTTTTTTAGAATGGAAACAGGAGAAGAAACATCTTTTGACAGGGTAATCCTGTCACCACCATCGTAGAGGAAAGAGGTAGATTCTATCAAGAGGGTATCCTGATCTAGATTCACAAAGGTGCCTCTCATTTTCTTCGGAAACTGCTTAAGTATCACAGCGTCTTCTGGTTGAGATGTGGTGAACATAACACTGTCACAGGAATTCATCGTAAATAATAATACTGCGAAAATAAAGGCGAATTTCCTCATAATTTCAAGAGTTAATTACGGGGAGCTATGGCTGTTTATCAACTAAATTTACTATTAATTCAGAGAATTTTCAGCCGAAAAAAGAAACAATATTAATTAAGTTCATTCCTTTGAATTACCACTTCCTGACCTACAAACAATCGTTTAAGCCAGGTCATAATTTCACTCTATTCTTTTGAAAATGATCTTTTCGTCAAAGAAGTTTTTCCTGATGAGAAACTGAAATTCCTCCGGAGTGGGATCAATGAGATAGTGATCGAAATCCCCATCGGCATCCAATATTTCTATTACCGAAGAGGTTTGTTTCATTTCCTCCATCAATTCTTCGGCCCTGGAAGCCGTAGCGGGGAAGTAGATATGAATATTGCCCTTTCTTAATCTAACGGGAAAAACATCCCATTCCCCTTCCTCCTGCAAATTGAGGATATAGTAATTCCTGAATTCCCTTAAAACCGCTTCACCCACAGTGAGATCTCCCCTTAGCTGAATCTCTTCTCCATTTCTAAAGTGAAAGCCCGTTAAGGTGACCTCCAATGTATCCTGATCTTCTGAAACAAAAAGCCCTCTCATTTTTTCAGGAAATTCGGGCAGTGCAATAGCATCTGCAGGTTGTGGAGAGTCAAATCGCACAATTGTGCAGGCCGTGAGCTGCAGGAGGAATAACAAGAGAAAAACCGGCTTTTTCATGGCAGAGCTTAACTCCTATTAAGTTACGACAGATTTATTTATATGTACTACCAAATGAGGATAAATTGTTCTTTAATGGCCTGGGAAAATCATTATAAACAGTCAAAGCATTTTACCAGGTTTGCCGGTAATTTGGTGTCTTCAGAGCCTTTTAGAGGCTCGCTCAGCAAATCTCTCTTATTGATTTCTTCCCTGAATTCCTTAGCGTATTTCACCAGGTTCTCTCTCCTGTTTTTGAGTTTTTCAGAGATATCTTCCTTATTAAGAATATTTAGCTCTTGTGGCCAGGTGTCAAAAGCTTTTTCTATTCTTTGGTTTGAAAATACTTTTTGGAGAAACTTCGCTTCAGAAATAAACACCTCTTCGGGAACATTTCGAAGAAAGTAAACATCTATGGGGTAGACATACCCGGGCAAATGATCTACGTCTTCCTCAAAAGGCCTCACCATTGGTTGAATGAGCTCATTGGTGAGTAGGGTAGGGATGACTCCGTCGATCTTGAAAAAAGCGTTATCCCGGTCGCCTCCAAGAGGTATTGCCTCAAGTTTTTCATCCTTATCGATAATAACCCAGCCCCACTGCTTTGCATGCCGGTCCCAATCCCCGATCCAGATATCAAAAAGCCTGGCTCTTACCAACGCTCGATGATCTATGGAGATCTTATCGGGATATTTTAGTTTTAACTTTTGAAGATCGTCGGTATCCATTATTTCCAGAACTCCTGAAAAGTTCGTCCAGTTCACTTTACCTTCTGTCTCGTATTCCAGTAAATACAACCGGTCACCATAAGATTCAGCATATTTTCCTAATTGTTTCTGTTTAGGCACATAAACAGCCTTTGGGTGGGTGTGTAAAATTCCGGCAAGATCTGCCAGGGAAGCAGCCAACAGTGCCCCGTACGGATGCTGGGCAGAAACCCCGTCTACTACAATATTTTCAAGGCCCAAAGTTCTTGCAATATCGGGGATCAGGGGTTCAGGATCTTTGTTGATGCTTCGAAGGCTATAGATCGCCCCATTAGGGGACCTTAGATCTAAAGAATTTGTCTGTTTTCCACCTCCTTCTTCTACGACCTCCATAGAATCAAGGTTAAATATGGGAACTTTTACGGGAGCCTTCCAGGCCAATCTGTAATTACGTCCCTGCATGAATCTTTTTAGTACGTTCGACTCATACTGGTTCGTGGCCCTAACAGTGACTGAATCCTGATTTTTACTGACCACTTCAGAAAGCTTTACCTCTTCAGGGCCTACCGAAACAGACCAGTACGTTAAGCCCACAATGATCAAAAGGAGAACGAGCAGGAGTAGTAGAAATTTTTTCATGAGCAGGTTTCTTCTGCTTTGAAAAATAAGAAAAAAGGATGCAAAATTTTCCTGCAGCTTCTAAAAGCTTTGCTAAAAATCGTTTGTTTTTGACAGCTTAGGCCGGGGGCACGGAAGCTTTGACAATGTTGAAATTGAACAGCGGAGATTGATATTTTCCCATTAATCTGGTCCATAAAGGTAAGGTCATTTCTGTACCCCGAGAAGAAGTGATATCTCCAAGATCCACAATATTTTCCGGTTTCCAGCCGAAGCTTTCCAGGATGGAGCTTACCTCTTTCTTAGCACCTGCGTCATTTCCGCAGATAAAAACCACGTGATCGCCTTCGATCAACTGAGGATTGATCATAATACTATTACTCACAGAATTGAGGGCCTTGACCACTTTGAGTTTTGGAAAGGCTTTCTGAATTTGCTCCCCAAGACTTTCCGTATTGCAAACGCTTAGAGTAGGAGGGAAGCCTTTGCTGAAATCTAACGGATTTGAAATATCGATCATCACCTTGTCATTAAGAAGTTCTTCTCCAATACTTTGTAGGGTGTCCATGGCAGCCATGCCGCTGATGGCAAACACCAAGAGGTCATTACCCTTTTCTGCTGCCTGTTTAAACGTGGTCAATTCCACTTCAGGGTGCTGCTTTATCCAGGAACCGATTCCCGGGGTGCCCCAGGCATCCTGCTCCATTCGGTTTCGGCTTTGTTCTACATTTCGGGTTCCCATAAAGACTTTATGACCCAGTTGTACCAACTTTTTTGACATAGCCTGTCCCACAGCGCCAGTGCCAATGACTGCAATGTTCATACGATTGAAAAATTAAGGTTAAAGGGGGAGTATATCTAATTTAAGGAAAACCTGTATAGCTTTAGCAGCCACCTGTAAAAAAGTGATAAAAAGTTTAAAACTCAATAGCAGAGACAACTTCCAAGATCACCGGCTGGTCGATCTTTTCTTCTATCTTTTTCTTGATCGCTTTTATTCGTTCAGGTTCCATGGCTTCAGTTCCAACAAGCTTTAGGGAAACCACCATGGTTTTCCCGAATCTCAATTTGACATCCCGCAGTACTACCTTGTCAATGGTGGTGCCTTCCAAAGCCCTTGTGATCTTGGCTTCTTTCATAATACGGTTAAAAGACAGGGAAAGAGGTACCGCGACAAGGACTACAATGATAAAGGTGTAGACCAATCCCATTTTTGCCCTTTTAAAAGGTGCAAACCCCAGGAGTAAAAACGTAAGGCCGGCAAACAAAATAATTCCCGCCAGGTTGGTAAGGTAGAGCAAAAAGGCTCCCGAAAACACCTGCCAGTCCCACCAGCCAATGCCAATTCCCGCGACAGAAAGCGGCGGAACGAGGGCGACTGCAATGGCAACGCCGGCAAGGCTTTTAGCAATTCCTTCTTCGGCATGAGCATAAGCAGCCGCGATCCCGGAGGCTATCGCAATGCCCATATCTAAAAGCGTGGGGGAAAGCCTTGCTTCGATCTGGGAAGTGACAATTTCTAAAGGAATGATCAAGCTTACCGCGGCGGCAAAAGCCAGGGATACCAATGTGCCTGAGAGGATCGTCAAAATTCCTGTTTTAAGCATGGGTACATCATAACGCACCATTCCCATAGAAAAAGAAACAATGGGCGCTATAATTGGCGCAAGGATCATGGCTCCGATAATAACAGGAGAGGAGTCCCCAAAAAGACCAAAGGAAGCTATAAGGGTAGACAGGATCATCATCACCATGTAGGGAGTTTTGATCCTTGCATTTTCACGAAGTACAGTGAAAAGTTCCTGAAATTCTTCAGTGGTGGCCCGGGGAAATAACGGCAGCCGGTGCTTGATCAATTCCTCTCTTTTCTCCCCGGTGGGTAAACCCTCTACCTTTAAACTCTTTTTGCCGTTATTCCCCTCTTTTTCGCCGCTGTATTTCGTAGTTTGATTTAATAACAGGGACTTGCTTTTTACTTCTAGCAATAATTCTTTTGTGGTGGCCTCTTCCCCGTCTACCACATACTTGAATTCTTGTTCTCCCTTGATTTTAAGGTTGGAAGCCTTAATACTGCCTATAAATGACGGAAGTTTTGCTATGGGTTTTTTTTTGGGCCAAAGGCTTCTAAGCAAAAACAAGAACAGAATCAAAACGTTCTGAGGAGAAAGGATAAAGGCGTAAAAGGTACCATCGTTAATTGAGGTATCCTGCACTAGCCTCTTGGAGATTAAAGAATTCAGGGAATGCTCTACTACGATTATCCCCATAGCTGAAGTACGGATCACCTTCTCGTCATCTGAGCTAATTTGAAATCCGGTGTGATTAAGATTATAAGCCCGGCGAACATTTTTAAAGATGTTATAGATCTCTGAGAGGAAGTTATTCTTGTGCTCTTCCTTTTTCAGAATAAAAATGTTTCCAATATTCACGGACTGGAACATGGGTTTGCCATTGCAGATAAGCATATCCAACGGCGCAGGTTCAGAAGTTTGAAGAATGTTGTTCACCCCTTCTTCCAAATCGCCGGAGATTCCTAAACCCTTGGAAGCATATTTATTTTTGGGATGAGGTAAGATGCCTACCGGCCACTGGTTTTGTGCAGCAACTGTTAAAAATTCCCGCAGGTCCTGGTCTGTTAGGTACAGCATCAGGACGCTGTCCTGTTGCGGTTCGAATTTTTCGGAATAAGGGAAAGAAACCAACTCAAACTCCCTGTTGCCAAGCAGAGGGATGATGTCTTTCTTTACTGTTTCAATATCAGCAGGCGGATGAAGGAGGTAAAGCATTCTGCCTAATTTTACTGAAAGATAGGGAATTTATGATGCTGCTGAAAAGCCTTTAAATTTTATTTATGCATTACAAAGTAAGAGAGTGCTGCAAAATACTTCCGAATTAATCCAGCTTAGCGATAAAACTTCCAAATTTTTCAAAAAGTCATGCTTACTCACTCACGAAAAAAAGCTTACTTTTGTTTCACTAACTTCTCCTATTTGAATAGACAATGAGCCAAAAAGTGTTGCTTACTTCCAAAGAGATGAACATCATTTTGCATCGTTTGGCTTGTCAATTAGTTGAAAATCACAATATTTTTGAAAATTCGGTCATCATTGGAATTCAGCCGAGGGGGATCTACCTGGCCCACAGGATCAAAAAGATCCTGGAAGAAGAATATGCTATCACCGGAATAAAACTGGGACATCTTGATATCACTTTTTACCGGGATGACTTCCGTAGAAGTGAAAAACCCCTGGAAGCCAACAAGACTCAAATAGATTTTGTGGTAGAAGACAAGCGGGTGATCTTTATTGATGATGTATTGTACACGGGCAGGAGCATTAGAGCAGCCCTTACAGCGGTACAATCTTTTGGTAGACCAAAAGAGATCGAACTACTTACGCTTATAGACAGGAGATTTAGCCGGCACCTACCCATTCAACCAGATTATAATGGCAGACAGGTAGACGCGATAAATGAAGAAAAAGTAAAAGTGAACTGGCAGGAGAATGAAGGCGAAGATGCGGTTTACCTTATAAGTAAATAACAACTATGAGTGAGTTAAGTGTCGACCATTTATTAGGGATCAAGTACCTCAAAAAGGAGGATATAGAACTCATTTTTCAAACCACAGATCACTTTAAAGAAGTGATCAACCGTCCTATCAAAAAGGTTCCCTCTCTTAGGGATGTCACCATTGCCAACCTGTTTTTTGAAAACAGCACCCGCACCCGACTTTCGTTTGAACTTGCAGAAAAAAGATTAAGTGCCGATGTGGTCAATTTCTCTGCCGCTTCCTCCTCAGTAAAGAAGGGGGAAACCCTTATTGATACGGTAAATAACATTCTTTCCATGAAAGTGGATATGGTGGTAATGCGTCATCCCAACCCCGGGGCGGGAATTTTTCTTTCGAAGCACGTGGATGCCAGTATTATCAATGCAGGTGACGGGGCGCATGAGCATCCAACCCAGGCCCTTTTAGATTCCTATTCCATACGGGAAAAGCTGGGTGGAGTAGAAGGCAAGAAAGTGGTGATCGTTGGAGATATTCTGCACAGCCGTGTGGCTCTCTCCAATATTTTCGCATTGAAGCTCCAGGGGGCACAGGTAAAAGTATGTGGGCCAAATACATTGATCCCTAAATATATTACCTCCCTGGGAGTAGAGGTGGAACCTAATCTTAGAAAGGCTCTTGAGTGGTGTGATGTGGCTAATATGTTGAGAGTGCAGCATGAAAGAATGGACATCAGCTATTTTCCCAGTACGCGGGAATACGTGCAGTTGTTTGGTTTGAATAAGGCCCTCCTTGATTCTTTGAACAAAGAAATCGTGGTGATGCACCCAGGGCCGATTAATCGTGGAGTAGAGATAACGAGTGACGTTGCCGACTCTGACCAGGCTATCATCCTTGACCAGGTTCAAAATGGAGTAGCTGTGCGAATGGCAGTGATCTACCTGCTTGCTTCAAAATTAAAACAGTTATGAAAATAATTGAAAAAGAAAATTATAAGATCTTTAGAGACGAGAAGGAGAATGTAAAGGATTTTGCCGCATACCTGGACCGGATTCATGATAACTTCCAGGAGGAGAATGTGGTGATAGATATCCTTAAATATGGTAACCTAGAGCTGGAAGAATTGCTTTTATTTCTAAAGTTATCGAACCAACATCGAAAGAATAAAAGATCTTTCGTTATCGTAAATGACACTATAAATATTGAGAGGGTTCCCGAGGAACTTGTGGTAGTTCCCACTCTGCAGGAAGCCGAAGATATCATTCAAATGGAGGAGATAGAACGGGATCTTGGATTCTGATTTTTCCGGATTCTTCTTTCTACGGAAAATTTTGAAGTAATGAAACTCACAATTCTCGGATGTTATGCTGCCACCCCACGAACGCTAACCAATCCCACTTCTCAGGTACTGGAACTCAATAATGAATTGTTCCTTATAGACTGTGGGGAAGGTACTCAGGTGGAGCTGCGCCGAAATAAGGTGAAATTCAGCAAGATCAAACATGTTTTTATTTCCCATCTTCACGGTGACCATTTCTTCGGATTGATTGGACTTATCTCTACTTTTATGTTGCTGGGTCGTGAGACCGAACTCCATATATATGGTCCAAAGGGGATCAAAGAGATCATTACCCTGCAGCTGAAGATGTCTAAATCCTGGACCAGCTATCCGCTATATTTCCATGAGCTAAGCAGTAAAAGACCTGAAGTG
>CAZNFK010000025.1:0-1321 GCA_964572365.1 uncultured Flavobacteriaceae bacterium
TTGATAAAATGTCGGTTTCCATGACCATGAACGGGGCGGTTTTACCCATCATGGCCTTTTACATTGTCGCCGCCGAAGAACAGGGAGTAAAACCTGAGCAGCTTTCAGGCACCATCCAAAATGACATTTTGAAGGAGTTCATGGTACGGAACACCTACATCTACCCTCCTACTCCGTCAATGAAGATCATTTCAGATATTTTTGAATATACTTCCAAGAACATGCCTCGCTTTAACAGCATAAGTATTTCGGGATACCACATGCAGGAGGCGGGAGCCACCAGTGAGATCGAACTGGCATATACCCTAGCCGACGGACTGGAATACATCAGAAAAGGCCTGGAGGCAGGGATGGATATTGACAGCTTCGCTCCCCGCCTGTCCTTCTTTTGGGCCATAGGCATGGATCATTTTACCGAGATCGCGAAAATGCGGGCGGCAAGGGCACTTTGGGCGAAACTGGTAAAACAGTTTAATCCGAAGAACGAAAAATCCCTCGCTTTGAGAACCCATTGCCAAACAAGTGGCTGGAGCCTTACAGAGCAGGATCCGTTCAACAACGTGGCGCGTACCTGCATAGAAGCCGCAGCCGCAGCCTTTGGCGGAACACAGAGTTTACACACCAATGCCCTTGATGAGGCCATTGCCCTGCCTACCGATTTTTCTGCTCGTATCGCAAGAAATACCCAGTTGCACCTGCAGCAGGAAACAAACATTACCAAAACGGTAGATCCATGGGCTGGGAGTTACTTTGTAGAATCGCTCACCAACGACATTGCGGAAAAGGCGTGGGAATTGATCATGGAAGTTGAGGAACTCGGTGGAATGACAAAAGCCATCGAGGCCGGAATTCCGAAAATGAGGATCGAGGAAGCCGCAGCCATTAAACAGGCAAGAATAGACAGCGGACAAGATATCATTGTGGGAGTCAACAAATTCAGGCTTGAAAAAGAAGATCCTATTGTCACTCTGGAAGTTGACAACCAGACAGTGCGCCGGCAGCAGATAGAAAGGCTGAAAAAGATCAGGAACGAAAGAAATACTGAAAAAGTTGAGGCAGCATTAAAAGATCTTACTGAAGCAGCCCGTACTGGTGAGGAAAATTTGTTAGCTTTAGCGGTAGAAGCCGCGAGACAACGAGCCACCCTGGGAGAGATCAGTGACGCGCTTGAAGAGGTCTACGGCAGGTATAAAGCAAAAATTCAATCTTTCAGCGGCGTGTACTCAAAAGAAATAAAAGATGATTCCTCCTTTAAGAAAGCCAGGGAAATGGCTGATCACTTCGCGGAACAGGAAGGGCGAAGGCCAAGGATAATGATCGC
>CAZNFK010000025.1:1421-22560 GCA_964572365.1 uncultured Flavobacteriaceae bacterium
AAATGGCTGATCACTTCGCGGAACAGGAAGGGCGAAGGCCAAGGATAATGATCGCGAAAATGGGGCAGGATGGTCATGATCGGGGAGCAAAAGTAGTAGCTACGGGATATGCCGATGTAGGTTTTGACGTGGACATTGGACCTTTATTCCAGACTCCGGCAGAGGCTGCAAAGCAGGCAGTGGAGAACGATGTGCACATCCTCGGAGTTTCCTCCCTGGCAGCAGGACATAAGACCCTGGTACCCCAGGTGATCGAAGAGTTAAAAAAATACGGCAGGGATGACATTATGGTAATCGTAGGCGGGGTCATCCCTTCGCAGGATTATCAATTCCTGTTCGATGCAGGTGCTGCAGCTGTTTTTGGCCCCGGGACCAAGATCAGCGATGCCGCAATACAATTGCTGGAGATCCTGATTGATGAATAGAATTCAGGTTCGAGGTTTAAAGTGGAATGTCATTCCGAATGCAATGAGGAATCTCTTTGAAGTCTGAATTCTATATTCAATATCCAATATTCTATGTTCAAGGTTGTCATTCCGAATAAAATGAGGAATCTCTTTTAATTCTCAATTCAAAATTTAAAAATAACAATGCTTATTAAGATCATTTTAAAGCCTTTAAATATATTTAAAAACATTAGTGTATTCGTGGCTAAAAAAACGATGCTTTAATTCTAATTTCTCACCTCTAAAATCTCATATCAAAAAATGGATTATAATCAAAAAATGCTTCGGGATGACGCCTTAAAAGGCAAAAATATTGTAGTTACCGGAGGAGGTAGCGGATTGGGAAAAGCGATGACAAAATACTTCCTGGAGCTCGGGGCAAAAGTGGCCATAACTTCCCGGAATCTTGAAAAACTTCAAAATACCGCCAAGGAGCTGGAAGAGGAAACAGGTGGGCGCTGCCTGCCGGTTCAATGTGATGTAAGACATTACGAGCAGGTAGAAAAAATGCTTGCCACCACTGTTGAACAGTTCGGTTCTGTCGACATCTTACTGAACAATGCAGCCGGAAATTTCATCTCTCCTACAGAGAGATTGAGCGCCAACGCTTTTGACACCATCATTGATATTGTTTTAAAGGGCAGTAAGAACTGCACCCTGGCTTTTGGTAAACATTGGATCGATCAAGGCGAGAAAAACAAGATCATCTTAAATATCGTCACTACCTATGCCTGGACGGGTTCTGCATACGTGGTGCCCAGCGCCACGGCAAAAGCAGGGGTATTAGCCATGACCAGATCCCTGGCCGTAGAATGGGCCAAATATGGAATTCGTTCCAATGCCATTGCCCCTGGGCCTTTTCCTACTAAAGGGGCTTGGGACCGACTGCTTCCGGGAGACCTTAAAGAGAAATTTGATCTCTCCAAAAAGGTGCCTCTAAAAAGGGTTGGTGAACATCAGGAACTCGCTAACCTGGCTGCCTACCTGGTTTCAGACTTTTCAGCTTATGTCAACGGCGAAGTGATCACTATTGACGGCGGAGAATGGCTAAAAGGTGCAGGACAATTCAACCTGCTGGAAGCAATTCCAGAGGAAATGTGGGATATGCTGGAAGCGATGATCAAATCCAAAAAAGGAAATTAACAGTTTTTAGCAATAAGCTTTTACTTCAAACGTCAGAATTTTCTTTCAAAAATTGGGTAAACGTAACGCTTGTAATGCTACAACAGGAAAGGATTTGAGGTTAAGCGGAAGGAATATTCTTAAAACTGTTAACAATTTACATTTCGTAAACATATAATAAATTGTATTTTTACCTTTTAAATCCAAGAAAATTTAATGGGTAAAATCATTGCCATTGCAAATCAAAAAGGAGGAGTAGGAAAGACTACCACTTCAGTTAACCTGGCGGCATCCTTAGGGGTGCTGGAAAAAAAAGTCCTGCTAATTGATGCAGATCCCCAGGCAAATGCTACTTCAGGATTAGGAATAGATGTGGAAAGTGTAGAGCTGGGAACCTACCAGTTGCTGGAACATTCCATAAAGGCAGAGGAGGCTATCATGAAGACCGATTCCCCAAACCTGGACATCATTCCGGCCCATATTGACCTTGTCGCAATCGAGATCGAACTGGTTGACCAGGATCAACGGGAATATATGCTTAAAGCGGCTATAGGCCATTTAAGAGAGCAATACGACTTTATTTTGATAGATTGCGCACCTTCCCTGGGCCTTCTCACACTAAACGCCCTCACGGCGGCAGATTCGGTGATAATTCCAATACAGTGTGAATATTTCGCTTTGGAAGGTTTGGGAAAACTCCTCAACACGATAAAAAGCGTTCAAAAGATCCACAATAACAAGTTGGATATAGAAGGGCTTTTGCTTACCATGTATGATGCCCGTCTAAGGTTATCCAATCAGGTGGTGGAGGAAGTGCAAAAGCACTTCGATGAAATGGTCTTCAAGACAATCATTCAAAGAAATGTGCGTTTAAGTGAAGCCCCCAGTTACGGGGAAAGTATTATAAATTACGATGCCGGAAGCAAGGGAGCTACCAACTACCTGAGCCTGGCACATGAGATTATCAAAAAAAACAGTTAGGAGAAGATGGCGAAGGCGACCAAGAAACAAGCATTGGGACGAGGGCTTTCAGCTTTGCTGAAGGATCCTCAGAATGATATAAAATCGGCAGAAGATAAGAATGCTGACAAACTGGTAGGGCACATTGTAGAACTGGAACTGGACGCTATAGAAGTGAACCCTTTCCAGCCCAGGACCAGTTTTAATGAAGAATCTTTACGCGAGCTTGCTTCCTCTATTCGGGAGCTTGGGGTGATACAGCCTATCACGGTTCGAAAATTAGATTACAATCAATATCAACTCGTATCGGGAGAACGAAGATTCCGTGCTTCCCGATTGGTAGGCCTCGAAACCATTCCGGCCTACATCAGGATAGCCAATGACCAGGAGTCCCTGGAAATGGCACTTGTGGAAAATATTCAGCGGCAGGATCTTGATCCTATTGAGATCTCCCTTTCATATCAGCGCCTTATTGACGAGATCAACCTTACCCAGGAACAACTCAGTGAACGTATCGGGAAGAACAGGTCTACCATTGCCAATTACCTGAGGCTTTTAAAGCTTGACCCAATAGTTCAAACGGGAATGCGGGATGGTTTTCTCAGCATGGGTCACGGTCGTGCATTGATCAATATCGAAGATCCGCAGACACAGCTCGAGATCTATGAAAAGATCCTTGCAAATTCCCTTTCTGTTAGGGAAACTGAAAAACTGGTACGTAACCTGCAGGAAGGCAAGCCCGAAAGCAATAAACCCTCTGCTCCTGCCCTTCCCAAAAACATCAAAAAAAGCATCAAGGAATTCTCTGAACGTCTTGGAACTAAAGTAGATGTGAAGGTAGCCAAAAAAGGTAACGGAAGGCTTATTATTCCTTTTACCTCGGAAGAAGATCTTGAAAGACTGAAAAAAATCATTCAGGGTGAAGAGTAGGAACTCCATACTACTGATCTTTTTTTTTCTGTTTACGGGGCACCTCATTGCGCAGGAAGACAGCCTGAATATAAAGGCTGAACGTATAGTTGAAGAGCCTGCACCCGAATATAAACCGTATGACCCGCTTTCTCCCGCCAGGGCCGCATTTTATTCGGCTGTTTTACCGGGGCTGGGCCAGGCATATAACGGCAAATACTGGAAAATTCCTATAGTTTATACTGCCCTCGGGGTGGGAGTCTATTTTTACCTGGACAATGATGATCAATACGACCGGTACAGGGAAGCCTACAAAAGCAGGCTGGCAGGAAAAACCACAGATGAATTCATCGATGAGAACGGTACTCCCATTATCTCTACCAGCGGGCTAATCGAAGCCCAAAAATTCTATCAGCGAAATAAGGAAATTTCCATACTGGTGACTCTGGGAATCTATGCCCTTAATATCATAGATGCCAATGTGGATGCTCATTTGCAACAATTCAACGTGAGCGAGGATCTTTCTTTAAAACCCGCATTAGATTATGACCGGTACAGCGGAAAGACCGGGTACGGGTTAAGTTTAAATTATAATTTTTAAGATGAAAATAGCTTTACTGGGCTACGGAAGAATGGGAAAGACCATTGAAAGACTGGCCGTAGAACGAGGTCATGAGATCATTTACAGGATCAAGGATGATATAGCGAATTATGACCTTTCTCTGGTCGATGTCGCGATCGATTTCAGTATTCCCGATGCCGCGTTTGAAAACATCACTACCTGTTTCGAGCAAAATGTCCCGGTGATCTCTGGTACTACTGGATGGCTGGACAAATATGAAGAGGCAGTAGAAATATGCAAGAAAAAGAACGGCGCTTTTATCTATGCTTCCAATTTTAGCCTTGGAGTGAACCTTTTCTTTGAGCTTAACAGGAAACTGGCTCAAATGATGAGTTCCTTTCCAGATTACTCGGTTTCTATTGAAGAGATCCACCACACCCAAAAACTCGATGCGCCAAGTGGTACCGCAATTAGCCTTGCAGAACAAATTATAGAAAGTTCAGACAAAAAGGGTTGGAAACTGGATCACGCAACAGAAGGTGAGATTCCGGTTACAGCTAAAAGAATAGAGAATGTTCCAGGGACTCATGTGGTTTCCTATCATTCTAAGGTAGACACCATAAACATTGAACATATAGCTCATTCTCGTGACGGTTTTGCCCTTGGGGCAATTGTGGCTGCGGAATGGCTCCAGGATAAAAAAGGAGTCTACACCATGAAAGATGTACTTTTTTAATGTAACAGAACACGTTATTTTCCTACCAACAATCACAAAAAAAACACCTCATGATATTCACTCATTGGATCCTCTTCTTCCTCGTCATTCAGCTTATCCATTTTTTAGGGACCTGGAGGTTATATAAAAAAGCAGGAAGAAAACCCTGGGAGGCGGCGATTCCTGTCTATAATGCGGTGGTTTTAATGAAGATCATCAAGAGGCCCTGGTGGTGGGTCCTCCTTTTGTTCATCCCTGTGGTGAATCTTATCATGTTCCCGGTGATCTGGGTGGAAACCATCAGAAGCTTTGGCCGCACCTCTACCTGGGAAACCATTCTTGTAATCATCACTCTTGGATTGTATATATTTTATGTGAACTATGCAGCAGATGTAGAATACCGTGCAGATCGTTCTTTACAACCTGGAAGTGCAGCCGGTGAATGGATCAGTTCCATTCTCTTTGCCGTGGTGGCAGCCACCATTGTGCATACTTATGTAATGCAGCCTTTTACCATCCCCACCTCTTCTCTTGAAAAAACGTTATTGGTAGGAGATTATCTTTTCGTGAGCAAATTCCATTATGGCGCCCGCACCCCTATCACCTCAGTGGCCTTTCCAATGGTTCATGATACCATTCCGGGTCTTGGAATTAAATCATATTTAAAAGAACCACATATTCCTTATTTCAGGTTACCGGGCTTCCAGAATATTGAACGAAATGATATAGTAGTGTTCAACTGGCCGGTAGATACCGTGCGACAATTCTTTGACACGTCCGGAAAAAGATATGACAAGCCCATCGACAAAAAATCCAATTATGTAAAAAGAGCAGTTGGCCTCCCCGGGGATTCGCTGGAGATCATCGATGGAAAGATCCATATCAACCATCAGCCTTTACAGCTTCCCGACAGGGCGAAACCACAGTATTCCTACACCGGTACTACCAAGGGACAGCCACTTGATGCCTACACCCTTTACAAAATGTACGGGATAACCGATGGTTTTTATTACGACCCCAATACCGGTCAATTCTTTATCCAGGCACTTTCTCAAGAAGCCTATGAGCGTCTCAAGAACCATCCAAATATTGCCACTCTTAAAAGAGAAGTGGTTCCTGCCGGAGAAATAGACCGCGGGATCTTCCCAAACAATCGTAGAAAAACCTGGAACAGGGATAATTTCGGTCCGGTTTACATTCCGAAGAAAGGAGAAACCGTGAAACTCGACTTGCAGTCCTATCCTTTCTACCGCAGGATCATTGAGGTATACGAAGGCCAGGAGATGGGTATAGACAATGAACTTGCCCTTGACGGCACAAAGGTAATGCTTAATGGACAGGAGGTAGAATCGTACACCTTTAAACAGGATTATTACTTTATGATGGGTGATAACCGGCATAACAGCGAGGACAGCCGTTACTGGGGTTATGTGCCTGCCAACCACGTCGTGGGTAAGCCGGTGTTCATTTGGATGAGCCTTGACCCCAATGCTTCAGGATTTAGCAAGATTAGATGGGATCGAATGTTCACCACCGTAGGCGGGCAGGGAGAACCTGTTTCTTATTTCCCATATTTCCTTGTGGTGCTGGTTGGTCTCATTGGTTATAGCTTCTTCAGGAAAAAGAAAAAGGATTAAATAAGCTTTATGGAAAAGGTGCTTCTCCACCCCTGTTATTTTGGGCCTGTTTCTCAATTTGTGGCGATGGCTAAGGCCGAAAAGGTAATTTTTGAGAATGAGGATAATTTCCAAAAACAAACCTATCGCAACAGGATGTACATCTATGGGGCTAACGGAAAACTGCAATTAAACATTCCGGTAAAACATACCGGAAATAAAAGTCAGCACCAGAAGTACAAAGAGGTAAAGATCGAAAACGACTTTAGGTGGCAAAATCAGCACTGGAAGTCCATTCAAACGGTTTACCGCACCTCCCCTTTCTTTGAATTCTATGAAGATGAATTCGAACCGCTGTACCGAAAAAAATTTGATTACCTGCTTGATTTCAATTACCATTGTCTTGAGGTGGCTCTGGAAAGCCTTCAACTGGAACCTGATATTTCTAAAACAGAAGAATTCATCCTGAACCCGAGCGGGATGATCGATGGCCGTATTTTGGCTGAAGCCAAGGCAAAGAAAAAATACCAATTCACCCCATACAATCAGGTTTTTGAACCAAAATTTGGCTACCTGAATGATCTCTGTATAATTGACCTTATCTTCAACGAAGGGCCTAACGCGCTGAACTACCTTGAAAATCAGCAGCTTTCTTTACTTTAAGCTGAAGGTGGCGCTAATGGGAAAATGATCTGAATACTGCACCTCGTGAGTGGTGAAGGTTAGCACCTCGAACCCTTCATTTGCCAGGATGAAATCTATTCTTAAGGGGAAGAACCTGAAATCAAAGGTGCGACCAAAACCATTACCTGCCTCTTTGAAGGCGTCATACAAACCTTCAGACTTAAGCTCCCTGTATATATAAGAATAGGCCGTATTGTTGAAATCTCCCATCAACAGGACCTTATGAGGCGTTTTCCTCACAAGATCAAGTACCATTTGCATTTGCATTTGTTGCCTCACAAATGTTTGGCCCATTCCCAAAAACACCTTTTTCGAATGCTCCTGCTCCAGTTTCTTCATATTGGGTTTCACGCTGAAGGATTGCAGGTGTACGTTGATCACTCTCAGAGTATCCTCCCCTTTGACCACATCGGCAAAAATGGCATTATTGTTACTGCCTGTAGGGAAATCAAGAGAGCCGCTGTTAATAATCGGGTATTTTGAAAGAATGGATAAACCGAATTCCGCGTTCTTCTCTTTCAGTTTAATGTATTTATGAGGAAAACTCCCGGCGATACTCAGCTCACCTCCAAAATATTCCTGCATGGCCACAACATCAGGATCCTCCTTTTTTATGAATCCGGAGATCTTTTCAGGAATATCAACGTCTTCAGACCAACCGTATTCATTGAACTGTCTTACATTATAGCTGAGAACTTTGATATCTTCTTGACGGGGCTCCTCCTCTTCCGAAGAGATCTCATAAACCGAGGTAAGATGATTGAACCCGATTAGTAAAACGATCAATGACAAAAGAGCCTGCCTCCTTAACCGGAACAGCCAAAACAAGAGGAAAATGATGTTGACAATTATAAGGAAGGGCACTCCCAGACTAAAGACTGAAAGAAGCGCAAAGCTGTCGGGCGGAATGTAGGGCAACAAATAGGAGAACAACAAAGCTACCGCGAAAAGCGAGTTTAGAAAAAACAGAAATTTATCGAACCAGCTGAGGCCTTTCATCAATTTTCTTTTCCGGCGTTAAATAAATAATCTTTTTCCTGTTTGGTAAGACTATCATAACCGCTTTTACTGATCTTGTCCAGGATGGCATCGATCTTTTCCTGCTCTTCTTTTTTATTTCGGGATTTGTAAGTATAAGAGGAGGTTGATGAGGAAGAGGCAGAATTCTTTCTGCGATGTACTGTTTTTAAATTGCTCCTGCGTTCGGCTTTCTTACTGCTGCTAAAGAGCGACCCGAACCAGTCCATCATCTTCTCAAAGCCACTGGCAATGTCATTGCCTTTTCCTAATTGTTTGGCATAAATGTATCCGAAAGCCGCCCCTCCAAGGTGCGCCAAATGTCCACCCGGATTATTGAGTGGTATTTGAATTACATCCAACACCACAAGAAATGCTGCAATCCACCAGAATTTTATGCTGCCAATGAGCAACAATCGTATGCGCATGTGAGGGATATGAGTAGCGATACCCACCAGCACCGCCATTACCGCCGCCGAAGCTCCCAGCAAATAGGATCTGCCCAGCCCCTGGAAAGCAGGAAAAAGATTGTAGCTGGCCATATAGACCAGGGCTCCAAAAATTGCTCCCAGGAAGTAGAAGTTCAGAAGCTTTTTCGGAGAAAAATAGTTCAGAAAATAAATTCCCGCGTAATAAAGGATGAGCATATTTCCAAGTATATGCCATATTCCGCTATGCAGAAAAGCATAGGTAATGATCGACCAGGGTTTGAAAAGGAATTCGCCCGGTTCTTTCGGAAAAACGAACCATTCCAATAAAAAATCAGATTCTAACTGGAATAGATAAGCGATGGTCTTAAAAAGGAAGAACAGGATGAACACAGCCACATTGATGACTATTAATTTTTCAGTCACTGTTGCCGTCTTGAGCTTATATTTAAAATTCCCAGATCTTCTCATCGATCCCACCTGTTTTGGTTAAACTGGTTCCTTTTCCAGTACCACATCATTATAAATCCAAATAAAGCACCTCCTACGTGTGCGAAATGTGCTATGCCTCCTCCAAATATAGAATATCCCGTAAAACCTGAAAAGAGGTCAAGCCCAATCAAGGCCGGGATAAAATATTTTGCCTTTATGGGTACCGGCACAAATAATAAAAACAATTCTACATTCGGGAACAACATTCCAAACGCCACCAGAATTCCATATATTGCACCCGAAGCTCCCACCGCCGGAGTATTATAGGCCATGTAGAACTCCCTCAACATTTCTTCTGAAACAGAATTGAGGATTCCAGTAGAATACTGCCCGGTTTCCAGCAACCTCTGTATACCTTCGGCGTCCATTCCCACCTCAAGTAATTCTGAATACCCCGCCTGGAAATGATAATAATTCACCAGGGTATGTATTATCGCTGCACCTATTCCTGCCGAAAAATAAAAGAAAATGAACTTATTCTTCCCCAGCATTTGCTCAATGGGACTTCCAAAAGCCCAGAGCGCATACATGTTGAAAAGTATATGCATGAATCCGCCATGCATGAACATATGGGTAAGCACCTGCCATACCCCAAAATTGTCATTCTTAAAGAACCACAAGGAAAAATACTGATACGCCTGATCTCCTAAAGTTAATGTACCTATAAAAAATATAATATTTATGATCAAAAGAACCTTTACGGTTTCAGTCATTCTTCCCATTTACATGAACTTTTTGTCTAATTCGTCTACAGTTAAGGTAATAAATATAGGCCTATTATACGGAGATAAAGATGATTCTTTGCAGGCGAATAAACTATTAACAATATTTTGTTGTTCTTCTGAATTTAGAAGAATCCCCGATTTTACAGCCATTCCCTTAGCAAGGGATTTAGCCAGTATATCTATTTGAGAAAAACTGCTGCCGGGAACCTCATTTTCCAGGTCAGAAAGCAGTTGTTCAAGCAATATCGCCACCTCACTTTCAGAAATAAGCGTGGGAACACCTGTGATCTCCACCGAATCTTTATTAAGATTTGAAAAAATGAAACCCGTTTGCTCCAGCGATTCCTTGTTTTCCTTTAACAGCTCCATCTCGTTGGTCGAAAACTGAAGCGTGAGCGGGAACAATAGTTGTTGACTCACGGCCGAAGTGACCGTGATGTTCTTTAACAGCTCCTCGTATAGAATCCGGGAATGCGCCCGATGTTGATCAATGACAAGAATTCCGCTTTTTAGGGTGGAAACAATATATTTTTTGTTCAGCTGAAAAGTGGTGCTTCCTGAACTTCTATCCTCATTTTGTCCAAAAAGGTTTCCGGTAACCTCATCGCTCTCAAACTCCACCTGGTTAATGGCTGAAGGCGCACTAAAATCCTTTTGACCCATCCCGTTATACAGGCTTTCCCAGCTTCCGGAGTTTCTTTCTTTTCGGTATCCTGAAGAAGAAGATCCTCCAGATCTTTCATTTTGGAAAGGATTAAAATTTGGATCCACTTCAACTTTGGGAACCGTTACTCCCCTGCTTGAAAATTCATAGGGAGTATCTAAGGTAGCATCCCGGTCAAAGTCGAGCACAGGTGCCACATTGAATTGACCCAGACTGTGTTTGATGGCGCTGCGCAAGATCGTGTATAACGAATGTTCATCGTCAAACTTGATCTCGGTTTTGGTGGGATGGATATTGATATCAATGCTTTTTGGATCCACTTCCAGGTACAGAAAGTAACTTGGATAAGCCTTATCCTTCAGCAGGCCTTCAAAAGCCGCCGTTACCGCGTGATTGAGATAAGGACTTTTAATAAACCTGTCGTTCACAAAAAAGAACTGCTCTCCCCTGCTCTTTTTGGCGAATTCGGGCTTCCCCACAAATCCATTGACCTTTACGATCTCGGTGTCCTCTTCGACCGGCACCAGTTTTTCATTGGTTTTCCCTCCGAAGATATTGACTATTCGCTGTCTTAGATTGGTCTCCGGCAATTGGAAAAGTTCACTCCCGTTATGAAAAAGGGAGAACTGTATCCCCGGATGAGCAAGTGCAACCCGCTGAAATTCATCAATGATATGTCGCAGCTCCACTGAATCACTTTTCAGGAAATTTCGACGTGCCGGAATATTGTAAAAAAGGTTCTTTACGCAAAGGGTAGTCCCTATGGGCGTGACACAGGCATCTTGTGAAACAACTTCACTGCCTTCGATTTTAATACAGGTACCCACCTCATCGTCATCCTGCATGGTCTTAAGTTCAACATGGGCGATGGCGGCGATAGACGCCAAAGCTTCTCCACGAAATCCTTTGGTCTTAAGGCTAAAAAGATCTTCGGCTGAATTTATTTTTGAAGTAGCGTGGCGCTCAAAACACAGGCGAGCATCGGTAAGGCTCATACCTTTACCATTATCGGTCACCTGGATAAGCGTTTTTCCTGCTTCTTTAATGAGAACTTTAATATTGCTGGCTCCGGCATCAATAGAATTTTCGAGCAATTCCTTGATCACGGATGCCGGTCGCTGCACCACCTCACCGGCAGCTATTTGATTGGCAACATGGTCCGGCAGCAGATGTATAACATCAGTCATTTACTGGGGATTGGTAAAAATAGATAAATCGAAGTCTATGATCCAGAGAAAGATCAAAACCAGAATAGCAATGATTATGAGAACGCGCAGATTGATCTCCCTGTTTCCACGGTTTCTGCTGGCTTTACGAGCTTCGGCCCACTGGGAACCAAAATCTATGGCGTTGGTAGTCTCCTTGTACTTATGGAATTTGGAATCGAAGCTGTAAATATTGCCCGCATCCTTTCCCTTATAATACCGCGGAGTGTAATTATAGCGCTGATTTTTTCGCTGCTTGTAAAAATTGATCCTCAAACCTCTGTGTCTTTATTTCCGGAAACTCAAATTTACTCAAAAAGCCTAAGAATTCCGAAGTTTCCTTACGCAAAGTATCAGCTACAAAAACAGTGCCGTGAGAAGAGATTTTTTACAGGCGGGCATCCTTGCGTAGCTGAGCCATCTTAATGGCTGCCACCGCTGCCTCGGCTCCTTTATTCCCGTGTTTACCGCCCGAGCGGTCAATGGCCTGCTGCATGTTTTGATCTGTAAGAACACAAAAGATGACGGGAATATCGTTTTGCACATTCAGGTCTTTGATACCCTGCGAAACCGCCTGGCAAACAAAATCGAAGTGTTTGGTCTCTCCTTCAATAACGCTTCCAATCGCTATGATAGCATCCAGCATATCGTAACTCTCCTGCATCTTTTTACAGCCATAGATCAGCTCAAAACTTCCGGGCACGTTCCAGCGAACTATCTTACGCTCCAGCACCTCATTTTCAAGAAGTACTTTCACTGCGCCTTCGTAAAGACCTTCGGTGATATTGTCGTTCCATTCAGAAACAACGATCCCAAACCTGAATTCCTTCGCGTTTGGGATCGTGTCTTTATCGTATTCTGAAAGATTTTTTCCTTCTGTAGCCATAGGTTATTGCATTGCCTTAGCCTGCCCTAAATAAACAGCCACTTTATTGGCCTCGGCCGACTCAGGGAATTCATTTTTGATCCTGGTAAGGTAATCTTCAGCAGCATCTCCATCGCCCAGCTGAATGGCAACTATCGCCGCTTTCAAAAGGAATTTTGGAGTAGTAAAGCTGTTGGTTCTCATTCCTGCAGCTTCCTTGTAGTAACCAAGTGCCTCTTCAGGCTGATCAAGTTGCATAAAAGCGTCACCAATTCCGCCTTTTGCCAAAGGAGCGATGATCTCGTCATCACTTTCAAACTCATCAAGATTATCGATGGCCTTTTGATATTGATTTGTATTCAGGTAAGCCATTCCCGCATAGTAACGTGCAAGATTTCCGGCTTTGGTCCCACCATAATTTTCGATGATGTCCTCGAACCCGAATTTCCCCTGTCCTCCGGTCAATGCCAGGTTATACAAAGAATCATTTTGAGTTTCAAGGGCCTGATCAAAATACTGCTGCGCCTGGAACATTTCGTTAGCCGCTTCAGCTTCCTTTGGTTCCTGGATGAATTCCTCATAAGCAAGGTATCCAAGGATCACAGCTGCAGCTAAACCAATAATGACAAAAATGTACTTTTGATTTCGGGCAACCCACTCTTCCGTCTTACTCGCGCCTTCATCAAGCGTATTAAAAACTTCAGCTGTTGTTGATTGATCTTCTACCGAATTTTGCTCTTCTTCTTTGGTATTCGGTTTATATCCTCTTTTCTTGTAAGTTGCCATAAATAAACGTTAATTGAAGGGCAAAAATAGAATATTTCTTTAAAATTAAAAGGGAAATAATTTGTTTATTTATTCTAATTTGCACTGTCCAAGGAACAGGAAAATCCGGGGCTCCTCTTAAAATCATCTTGCTGAAGAACAGCTGTTTATGTTTCTAAAATCCTTATCTCTTTTAAATTACAAGAATTTTGAATCGGCAAATTTCGAATTTGACCCTAAAATAAATTGCCTGGTAGGCTTTAACGGAGTAGGAAAAACCAATGTTTTGGATAGTATTTACCACCTCTCCTTCGGAAAAAGCTATTTCAACCCCATCACCAGCCAGAATATTCGCCATGGCGCCGAATTTTTTGTGGTGGAAGGGAACTTTGAAAAGAACGGCCGCGAGGAACAGATCATTGTGAGTGCCAAAAAGGGACAAAAAAAGGTGATCAAGAGGAACAACAAACCTTATGAAAAGTTCAGTGAACACATCGGGTTTATCCCCACAGTGATCATTTCCCCGGCAGACAGGGATCTGATCATAGAGGGCAGTGAAACCCGTAGAAAATTCATTGATGGGGTAATTTCTCAAAGCGACAACCTGTACCTCAACAGCCTTATCAACTACGGAAAGATCCTTGCACAACGTAATTCCCTCTTAAAATATTTCGCTGCCAATAACACTTTTGACCGCGATACACTATCAGTTTACGACCACCAGCTGGAAGAGTTGGGAAATGTACTTTATGAGAAAAGAAAGGCTTTTCTTCAAACCTTTATTCCCATTTTTCAGAAGCGGTATGCCACCATCAGCAATGAGCGGGAGGAAGTTTCCATAACCTATAAAAGTCAGTTGGAAGAAGAACCCTTCAAAAAGCTGTTGGAAGAGAACCTTCAAAAAGACATGGCCCTGCAGTACACTTCGGTAGGAACGCACAAGGACGACCTGGTTTTTGAGATCGCCGATCATCCAATTAAGAAATTTGGCTCCCAGGGACAGCAAAAATCTTTTCTTATTGCCTTGAAGCTCGCGCAGTTCGATTTTATCAAAGAACTTAGCAAGGTTTCCCCCATTCTATTGATGGACGATGTTTTTGATAAGCTCGATGAGAACCGGGTTGCCCACATTGTCGACCTGGTGTCAACAAATGAACTGGGGCAGCTTTTTATTAGCGACACCCATGCCGACAGGACCGAAAAAGTGGTTCAGCGAACCGGCCAGTCTTATAAAATGTTCAAATTATGAAAAAGCTGTTTTTGCTGCTGATCTTAAGTACGACAGGCATAGCTTGCAACCGGCCGTCTCCCCAGGAGAAGATCGAAAACCTCAATGGCTACTGGGAGATCAAAAAAGCCGAACTGCCCGAAGGGATCACCAAAGAATTCCGTTTCAGTGAACTGGTTGATTACATACAGGTGGAGAATGGAAAGGGTTTCAGAAAGAAAGTTAGGCCACAGCTGGACGGCAGCTTTATAACTTCCGAAGACCGGGAAAATTTTGAGGTAAAGGTTGAGAATGACAGTATTAATTTGTACTATACCACTCCCTATAATTCGTGGAAGGAAACCGTGCTCACTTCCGAAGAAAATGAAATTCAGGTAATAAATCCGCGCGGCATTATTTACACCTATAAAAGATTCACCCCTTATTCAATAGATTATGGCCAGGAGAATTAACGACCATTTAAGCATTAGTGAAGCACTGCAGGAATTTGTCTCAGACAATAAACTGCAAAAAGGCCTAGACAAGGTTCACGTGAGGGATGTGTGGAACAGCCAGATGGGGCCGGCCATCGAAAAATACACTACCGCCATAAAGCTGGAGAAAGACACGCTTTTTGTGCAGCTAAGCTCTTCTGTGCTTAGGGAAGAATTGAGCTATGGCAAGGAAAAGATCATCAAGATGCTCAATGAAGAACTGGGCAGGGAACTGGTCAAAAAGCTGGTTTTACGCTAACTTTTTTCTTCGGAAGGATTTTCAAAAATAAAATAATTCCATCCTAAAATACCTTTTTCGGGCAGCCCCGAAAAAGCAGATTTCCGCTTCCGGAAAGTTTAAAATTCCGTACCTTTTAAAGAGTCTAAAACCTTTAAGAGCAGGATGGTCACCCCGGAAGAAATGATAGAAAAGCAGCTGAAGGCAAGGGATATTTCGGACGTCCAAGTACTGCGGGCGATGAAAGAAGTAGACCGTGCACTTTTTGTTCCCGATGACCTGCAGCGTAAGGCTTATGAAGACCGCCCCCTTCCCATAGGAAGAGATCAAACCATTAGTCAGCCGTACATTGTGGCATACATGGCAGAGCATCTTCAGCTGAAAAAAGACGACAGGGTCCTGGAGGTCGGCACCGGCTGCGGGTATAATGCCGCGGTGCTTTCCCGTTTGGCCCGGCACGTCTACAGCATCGAGATCATTGCCTGGCTTGCCGATCTCGCAAAAGAAAACCTCTTGAAAACAGGTTTTGATAACATTACTACCCGCTACGGTGACGGTTATGGGGGTTGGCCAGAAGAGGCTCCTTTTGATGCCATTATCTTAACAGCCGCTCCTCCAACCATTCCCACTCCTCTAAAAGAACAACTCAAAATTGGCGGTCGTATCCTGGCGCCCGTAGGCAGAATAAACCAGCAATTGATCCTGTTGCGAAAAACAGGCCCAGAAACTTTTGAAGAAGAAAGACTGCTCCCGGTGCGGTTCGTGCCCATGACCGGCAAAGCAGACAAAGGCGGCACTTATGGAAAATGATCTTTAAAAGAAAGGCTAGTTAGCTTCAGGTCAAGCATAAAAAAACCACCTCAAAAGGTGGTTTTTAATATGTATTCAGGGGATTCCTTAGAACATTTCCCTTCCGGCAAAATGGAAATCTCCTTCGATCTTGGCGTTTTCATCGCTGTCACTTCCGTGAACGGCATTTTCACCTACAGAAGCAGCATATTTTTTTCTGATGGTTCCTTCAGCAGCGTCTTCAGGATTGGTAGCTCCAATAAGGGTTCTGAAATCTTCAACAGCATTCTCTTTTTCAAGGATCGCAGCTACGATAGGTCCGCGGGTCATGAATTCCACCAGTTCTCCAAAGAAAGGACGCTCTTTGTGGATCTCATAGAAGGTTTCAGCATCACGACGGGTCATTTGCGTAAGCTTCATCGCTACAATTCTAAATCCGGAAGCCGTGATCTGCTCTAAAATAGCTCCAATGTGTCCTTTTTCAACTGCATCGGGCTTTAACATGGTGAAGGTTCTGTTTCCTGCCATTATCTCTTTTTTTAATTTGGCTGCAAAAATAAGCATTTCCTTTCCATTTACAATAAAATATTGGGCCTTAAACCCAAAAGGCCTGTTTTCATTGCATTTTTTCAGAACCCGGGATTTTAAGATCTTCAAATTATAGGTATCTTCGCCGTCTATGACAAACCAGGATATTTCAAAGATCAAGGAGTTACTGGATACTCCCAAAAAAATAGTCATTGTGCCCCATAAGGGGCCAGACGGGGATGCCATGGGGTCTACCCTGGCCCTAAAACTGCTTTTAGAGCACCGTCACCATTACGTGCACCTCATTACTCCCAATGATTACCCCGAATTCCTAAAATGGTTGCCTTACAGCGAAGAGGTGATCAATTATGAAAAGGAGCAGGAAAAGTGCGACGAGTATATCGCCGAAGCCGAAGTGATCTTCACCCTTGACTTCAACCATCTTTCCCGCGCCGGAGAAATGAAAAATGTACTGGAAGAAGCAAATGCCGATTTCATAATGATAGACCACCACCAGCAGCCCGATGATTACGCGGTGGTGACCTACAGCGATGTGACCATGTGCTCCACAGCCCAAATGGTCTATCACTTTATTCATAACATTGGCCTGGAAGATCACATAAACGCGCAGATCGCAACCTGCCTGTATACCGGGATCATGACCGATACCGGCTCCTTTCGTTACCGCTCCACCACCAGCCTTACCCACCGGGTGATCGCCGATCTCATCGAAAGAGGGGCCGACAACACCAACATTCACGAGAATGTATATGACACCAACTCCTACAGCCGACTCCAGTTACTGGGGGTTGCCTTGCAAAATCTTAAAGTGGTGGAAGGCTTGAGAACAGCATATATTGTGCTGTCTCAGGAAGAACTGGACCATCATAACTTCAAAAAAGGAGATACCGAGGGCTTTGTCAATTACGGACTTTCACTTACGGGAATCGTATTCGCAGCCATTTTTATAGAGAACAAGGCCGATAAGATCGTCAAGATCTCCTTCAGGTCTAAAGGAACCTTTTCTGTGAACGATTTTGCGAGAAGACACTTCCAGGGTGGAGGCCATATTAATGCGGCAGGCGGAAAGAGCGATCTCACCCTGCCCGAGACCGTTGCAAAATTTATTAGTATCTTACCCGAATACAAAACAAGTTTATCCAAATGAGGAAGTTGATCTTATCGCTGCTGGGGATAACATTGCTGATGGTCTCCTGTAAATCTCCGGAAGCCCGAAAGCCTGTTACTCAAAAATCGGGTTCATACATCAATGAATCCATTGAACGCAACAAAAAGATTGTCGCTGCCGAAGAGGAACGAATATTGGCTATTATTGAAGAGGATTCTACACATGAATACCTCTCCTCCCCTAACGGATTCTGGTACTACTATAATGAAAAAGACACCATCGCCACCAACACTCCCCAATTTGGAGATGTGGTGGAGTTTGAGTATAACCTGAAGACTCTTGCGGGCGAGACGATATATTCGCGCGAGGAGCTTTCTACCAGGACCTATGTGATGGATAAGGAGAAACTCTTCAGCGGATTGAGGGAAGGCTTAAAGCTTATGAAAGAAGGCGAAACCGTCACTTTCCTGTTTCCCTCACACAAAGCCTATGGATATTACGGCGATAAAAAGAAGATCGGTTCTGACATTCCTGTAATTTCCACCGTTACATTAAATAAAATTACCGAAGAAAATAAAAACCAAAACCAATAACCTAAGAATGAAAAAAATCAGTTTTTTACTACTATGCAGCATCCTGTTGTCTTTCACAGCATGTAACGAAGAATATCCCGATCTTGAAGACGGAATGTATGCTGAATTCAAAACCAATAAAGGTACTTTTGTAGCCGAATTATTCTACCTGGAGACCCCCATGACCGTGGCCAGTTTTGTTTCCCTTGCCGAAGGTGAGAGTAATATGGTGGAGGATGATTATAAGGAAAAGAAATTCTATAACGGTCTAACTTTTCACCGGGTGATCGAAGATTTCATGATCCAGGGCGGGGATCCGCAGGGAACCGGAAGCGGTGGTCCCGGCTACAAATTCCCTAATGAGATCGTCGACTCGCTAAAACACGATTCAAAAGGTATTCTTTCCATGGCCAATTCAGGCCCTAATACAAATGGAAGCCAGTTCTTCATCACCCTGAAGGAAACCCCATGGCTTAATGGTATGCACACTGTCTTCGGGAAAGTTGTCCAGGGGCAGGAAGTGGTAGATCAAATTGGAGCTGTTGAAACAGGACCAAACGATAAACCTGTAGAGCCTGTTGTGATGGAAGAGGTCAACATTATTCGAAAAGGTAGTGAAGCCAAGGATTTTAAAGCTGCCAACGTTCTTAGTCAGGAACTCAAGGATTTCAAAGCCGAAGCTGAAGCTAAGGAGCAAAAGATGACCGAGCAAAGAAATGCGAACAAAACCCGCTACGAAGAAATGAAGGCTGAAGCCGAAAAACTGGAAAGCGGTTTGGAAATTACCTTTTTGGAAAAAGGAGAAGGACCTCAGCCAAAGCTTGGTGATACCGTGATGGTGAACTACAAAGGATTCTTACCAGATGGGCATCTTTTTGATACAAATATCCCTGAATTAGCTAAAGAAGCCGGTGTCTTCAACGAGAGAAGACAGCAAATGGGAGGATATGCTCCCATGGCAGTATTGTACAGCCCCGACGCTCCAATGATCCCAGGATTCAAAGAAGGCGTACAGCAAATGAAAGTTGGTGATAAAGCCGTTTTATACATTCCAGCTCATTTAGGATATGGAGAACGCGGAGCACCTCCGGTGATCCCGCCCTCAAGCGATCTTATTTTTGAAATAGAACTGGTAAAGATCCAGGAGTAATCTTCAATCCGGAATAAAAAAGGGCTGCCAAAAAGCGATTTTTGGCAGCCCTTTTTTTTGTTAGTACTCTTTAATTAATTCTTCTCGGGAACATTTTTCAGTACTTCCAGAACAAATTTCCAATATTTTTGTGCCGAAGAGATGCTGGCTCTTTCATCGGGTGAGTGTGCGCCGCGAATGGTCGGTCCAAAGGAGATCATATCCATTTCGGGGTAGTTCTTGCCCAGGATCCCGCATTCAAGTCCGGCATGGCATGCTGCGATATCCGGTTTATCCGGATTCATCTTTTGGTACAGCTCATCCAGCACTTTTAGAATGGGAGATTCCATATTGGGAGCCCATCCGGGGTATGCGCCAGAAAGTTCCACTTCAAACCCGGCCATTTCAAACCCTGACCGAATGCTGTTAGCAAGATCTGTTTTAGTAGATTCTACCGAAGAACGGGTTAAACAAAGTACCTCGATCTTTCCATTTTTGACGGTCACCCTTGCAATGTTATTGGAGGTCTCTACCAATCCCTCAATCTCGGGACTCATCCTGTACACCCCGTTGTGAGCGGCATATACCGCCTTCAGCAATAGTTCCTGTACGCCAAGTTCCATTACTTTGGCAGGCCTTTCGGTTTCCTCGATCTCGATAAGCAGTTTTGGTTCCAGCGATTTATATTCCTGCTGAATATCCTGGATCAGTTTTCCGACTTCTGCCGAAAAATCTTCTTTTTGAATATCTTCAATGGTGATGATCGCCTCACTCTCTCGCGGAATGGCATTCCGAAGTCCGCCACCATTTATCTCTGCGATCCTCATTCCGAACTTTTCATAACCTCCAAACAGGATACGGTTCATGATCTTATTAGCATTTCCAAGGCCTTTGATGATATCCATCCCCGAATGTCCTCCCTGCAATCCTTTCACATTTACCTTGTAGGCAAGGGAATCTTTAGGCACCTCTTCTTCCCTATAAGTACGGCTGGCAGTAATGTCGACCCCACCGGCGCAGCCAATACCAATTTCATTGTCTTCCTCAGTATCCAGGTTGAGCAGGATCTCCCCTTTTAGCAGCCCGGGCTTTAATCCCATGGCTCCCGTCATCCCGGTTTCCTCGTCTATGGTGAAAAGGGCTTCCAGCTCCGGATGCTCAATATCTTTACTTTCCAGGATGGCCATCATGGTGGCTACTCCCAGTCCGTTATCTGCTCCCAGGGTAGTTCCTTTTGCGCGAACCCAATCCCCATCTACATACATGTCAATGCCCTGATTCTCGAAATCAAAATCGGAATCATTGTTCTTTTGGTGCACCATATCCAGGTGAGACTGCAGTACCACCGGTTTCTTATTTTCCATTCCCGGGGTCGCAGGTTTCCTGATGATCACATTCCCTACCTCATCCACTTGGGTCTCCAACCCCAGGTTGTTCCCAAAGTTCTTCATGAATTCGATCACCCGTTCCTCCTTTTTGGAAGGTCGGGGCACTGCGTTCAGGTCGGCAAATTTATTCCAGAGTGGCTTTGGTTCTAAAGCTCTTATTTCTTCATTCATTTTGCTATTATTTAAGTTTGAGAACAAATATAGGAAGAAATGAGGGTTTCATTTCTCTGCCACGAATTCACGAACATCTTTAAAGTGGGCGGTGGACAGAGGACAGCTTGAAATCCAAGACTAAATTTAATCTCCCACCCGCCTTTCAGGCACCACTCCGCAGGAGGGGATATTTCAGAAGAAAATACCTGCAAAAAATTTTAGACAAGCTAAAATTTAAGACTGGAGCAATTTTTCTTAATTTAATGGAATGGGTAGGAATGATTACGAAAAAGGCTTAGAGGGATCCCCTCCCTCGGAAAAGGAAGTTGAGATTTTT
>CAZNFK010000025.1:22660-25032 GCA_964572365.1 uncultured Flavobacteriaceae bacterium
GAGCAAGATCTCTTCGCAAAAGCGGAAATCTTCCGGAAATAGTATTCTGGCAACAGGTTCATAAAGGCAAATTTTACGATTTAGACTTTGACAGGCAGCGAGTGATTGGAAACTATATTGTAGATTTCTATGTAAAAGGCCTTAGTTTAATAATAGAAATAGATGGAGCAAGTCATAATGACAAAGTCCTATATGATGAACGCCGTGAGACTTATCTTAGGTCTCTGGGATTAAAGGTTTGGAAAGTAAGTTCCACCGAAGTAATGATGGATGTGGAACGGGTAATGGAAAATCTGAAGAATTACATTATTCAAAATTATTCCTGACAAGATCCACCCCGCCTTTCAGGCACCCCTCCGCAGGAGGGGACGCTCAGAGGAAATTTTGTGCGAAAAATTGAATTTCCCTCTACTATTTAATTTTGATAGGTAAATCTTATAAGAAGAAGGTCAAGCTGAATATAATCTGATTGATTTCAATTTTCTTACTTGAAGAGAATAATCTGGAATGAAAACAAAAACAGCTTAAATGGATCCCCTCCCTTGGAGGGGTGGCCGCAGGACGGGATGGGAAAAAAAATATTTTTTTCAATGCACCCTGACCAGAATCTAAATTCACACTAAAACTGACAAATTTCAATTATCAAAGATCTGTCGGCTTCGCTCGAGGTGACATTCCTTTAACAGGAACCTCTCAATTCTCAATACTTACTACTCACTACTAACTTCTCATTCCATTTCTCTATTTTTGGAAAGTGAAGAAGAGATCCACCCTTATTTTAGCTATTTTACTGCCTGTGCAGATCGCCCTGGTAAGAATTCTGGCGATGTTTCCCGATTTTGTGGAAAGCTGGTACAGCCTGGGTATTTATCCCATAACTTCTTCCCTAATGAGGATGGGCCTGGGATTCCTGCCATTTTCCCTTGGGGATATCCTGTATGCGGTTTTGATCCTCATGCTGTTGCGCTGGATCTTTAGAAGATTTCGTCAAAAATTCAGAAATCCAAAAAGATGGGGGCTTGAGACCCTGGCGGTTCTCTCTCTTATTTATGCCTGCTTCAATATCTTCTGGGGATTTAATTACTACCGCCTCCCCCTGCACCAGAGCCTGGAAATTGAAAATGATTATTCCACTGAAGAACTTGCCACTCTCACCCAACGCCTGATAGAAAGATCCAACGAAATCCACCTTTCTATCACCGGCAATGATTCCATTAAGGTAGAAGTACCCTATTCAAAATCTGAGCTTCTGGAAATGACGCCCAAAGGTTATGAAAACCTGGAACATACCTTTCCCGAACTTAATTATAATAAGGTGAGCCTGAAAAGGTCCATTTACAGCCTTCCTTTGACCTACATGGGTTTTAACGGATATCTCAATCCGCTGACCAATGAGGGCCAGGTCAATACCATCATCGTTCCTTTCAAGATCCCTTCTACCGCCAGTCATGAACTAGGCCACCAATTAGGTTATGCCAAAGAGAACGAAGCCAACTTCCTGGCTTGTCTTTCTACAATGAACCATCCCGACGAGTACTTCAGGTATTCCGGATACACTTTCGCCCTTAGTCACTGTTTAAGCGAATTGTATTTCCGGGAACCGGAGCTAACAGATTCCTTGATGCAAACCTTGAATTACGGAATAAGACTGAATTATATGGAGGTGCGGGAATTCTGGGAAAGACATCAAAACCCAATGGAACCGGTATTTATGTATACTTATAACAGTTTTTTACGGGCCAATAATCAGCCGGGAGGAATGAAGAGCTATAGCTATGTGGTCGCTCTGCTGGTCAATTATTTCAAGGACCGCCCTAAAATGCTTTAGCTTTTAAAATTGAAGATTTTTTCTAACTTACGGACTTTAATTTTCAAAACCTCCCAATCCTAAACTACTTTATGAAACTAAAATTATTGTTTTGCCTCCTGTTCAGTGCCTCACTCGGCCTGCAGGCACAGGAGTATTTTCCAA
Source organism: uncultured Flavobacteriaceae bacterium (assembly GCA_964572365.1). Lineage (GTDB taxonomy): Bacteria > Bacteroidota > Bacteroidia > Flavobacteriales > Flavobacteriaceae > Salinimicrobium. The sequence goes on from CAZNFK010000025.1 coordinate 24,633, forward strand.
AAAATGACGCCGTAAAGGCCGAAGTGAACACCAACTACACGGTGTTGAAAAACGCGAAGATCCATGTAGATCCTTCCACTATTGTCAACAACGGAATGTTAGCCATCAAAGATGGCAAGGTCACTGCAGTTGGAAAATCGATTACAGTTCCTGCTAATTCGGTGGTCATTGATCTTAAAGGCAAAGAAGTATATCCTTCTTTTATTGATCTCTACACCCACTTCGGAATTGAAAAACCTAAAAACAACGGTGGAAATCCTTACAGCGGGAATCCGCAGTACGATGCATCCCGTGAAGGTTATTACTGGAACGACCACGTTCGTCCGGAGACCTCTGCCCTGGAAACTTTCAAATATGATGCTAAAGAGGCTGAAAATCTTCGGAAGCTCGGTTTTGGAGT
>CAZNFK010000026.1:0-2406 GCA_964572365.1 uncultured Flavobacteriaceae bacterium
CTTAACTGATAATATTTAAGAGAATGAAAAAAAGATTTTTATATCCTACCGTGTTCTTATTTACTGTATTTACGGGAGTTTATAGTGTACAGGCTCAGAAACTGGAAGGCTCCTGGGAAGGAAAATTGAATGTTCAGGGTAATGAACTACCCCTGAAATTTGATATCACTAAAGAAAATGACTCTCTTTCCGGAACTATGGATAGTCCTATGCAGGGAGCATTTGGATTACCTCTGGATAAGGTAGAACTGGAAAATGACCAGGTAACCCTCTCCTATTCCCAGGTTGGCGCTACCTTTACCGGTTCGCTTAATGGAGAAACAATTACCGGAACTTTCAAGCAGTCCGGCCAGGAGTTTCCATTAGTACTTCAGAAAGTGGAGAAAACAGTTCCAGGAGATCCTACCCTTCCTTCTTCTGAAAAAGAATTGGAGCAGCTGGCCGCCTATGACCAGGGGAATTATAAATATGAGGTGGAAGATTATTTTGCAAAACCTAAAGCAAGTTCTTTCCAATTCTCTCCGGACGGCAAATACATGTCATATCGTGAAAAGGATGAAAATGCAAAGAACCATGTTTATGTAAAGAATCTGGAAACTGAGGAGATCACCCGGGCAATAGTAGAAAAGGATGAATTGGTGAGGGGCTACGGCTGGGCCAATGAGAACAGGCTACTTTATGTAATGGACAAAGGAGGTAACGAAAATTACCATCTGTACGCAGCAGATGTTGATGGTTCAAATACAATGGATTTAACCCCTTTTGAAGGAGTCCAAACCCAGATCTTGGATCTTTTGAAAGATGATAAAAATCACGTCATTGTTTCGATGAACAAGGAAAACGCACAGGTTTTTGAACCTTATAAAGTGAATATCGAGACAGGAGAAATTGAAAAATTATACACCAATGACGATATTGCAAATCCTATTATGAGTTATCTTTTTGACAAAGATGGTACCTTACGAGGTTTTGTTCGTCTGCGGGATGGGGTCAATATGGACCTTTACTACAACAAGGAAACAGGAACCAAGGAGTATGAGGTGGTAAAGCAATTAAACTGGAAAGACAACTTTAGACCTATCTTAAATTATCGAACTGAGTACCCCCACGATGCATATGTGGTTTCAAACCTTGAAACAGATAAAAATACCGTTTATCTGTACGACCTGAAGGAAGACAAAGTGATCAAAAAATTGTTTGAAAATGACAGTTATGATATATCGGGAGTTTCTCTGTCACGAAACCGGGATTACGAACTAGACTATTACTCTTTTGAAGGAGAAAAACGGGAAATAGTACCGGTGAGCGATTATTACAAGAAACTGCACAAAAGGATCACTGAAGAATTCCCCGACAAACAATATTCTATAGCCGATAAAACCGACGACGAAAGTAAATACCTGATTTTTCTTCAAAGTGATAAACTGTACGGCGAATACTGGTCTTATGATGTAGAGTCCGATAAGTTTGAATTGCTGTACAATTTGATGCCCCAGCTTAAAGAAGAAGATATGGCCGAAATGAGGCCCATCACCTTCAAAAGCCGGGATGGAAAAACCATCCATGGTTACATCACTCTTCCAAAAGCTGCTCTGGAAGGAAAAAAAGTTCCTGTTATTGTAAACCCACATGGCGGTCCTCAAGGTATAAGAGACTCCTGGGGCTTTAATCCCGAGGCACAATTATTTGCCAGCCGTGGCTATGCCACACTCCAGGTGAACTTCAGAATTTCCGGGGGCTACGGTCGTGAATTCCTGGAATCCGGATTCAAACAAATTGGAAGAAAAGCCATGGACGATGTGGAAGATGGCTTAAAATATGTGATCGATCAGGGCTGGGTAGATCCCGAAAAAGCAGCTATTTACGGGGGCAGCCATGGTGGATACGCTGTACTGAGAGGACTTACCAAAACTCCGGATCTTTATGCGGCCGGTGTGGATTATGTTGGGGTATCCAACTTATATACATTCATGGAGACCATTCCGCCTTACTGGAAGCCTTATGAAAAGATCCTTAGGGAAATCTGGTATGATGAAAATATCCCTGAAGAAAAGCTAATTATGGATGAAGTATCGCCGGTATTCCACATAGACAAAATTAAAAAGCCACTATTCGTTGTTCAGGGTGCCAATGACCCCCGAGTGAACATTGACGAGTCTGATCAAATTGTGAGGGCATTACGTGAAAAAGGCGTTGATGTTCCTTATATGGTAAAGTATGATGAGGGACATGGTTTTGGAAAAGAAGAAAACCGCATTGAGCTTTATGAAGCAATGATGGGATTTTATGCCAAACACTTAAAAGATGAGGAACTTGATCCACAGTTCAAAGATTAACAGATAATCTTTTGGCACTAAAACCTCTCTAATATCCCATGTTAGAGAGGTTTTATTTTTGCCTATTCTT
>CAZNFK010000026.1:2506-24807 GCA_964572365.1 uncultured Flavobacteriaceae bacterium
TATTCTTTAGAACCTAATCCAGTTCTATCCAGACCGGCGCATGGTCGCTGGATTTCTCCCAGCCTCTCACATTTGTAGATACCCCGGCTTTTTTTAATTGTTTTTCCAGGCCGGGACTTAACAGAAAATGATCGATCCTTAATCCGGCATTTCTTGTAAAGGAATTTCGAAAGTAGTCCCAAAACGTATAAATAGTTTCCGTTGGGTGAAGTTCCCTAATGGCATCTGTCCACCCCTGCTCAAGCAGGACTTTATAAACCGCTCTTACTTCCGGTCTAAACAAGGCGTCATCTAACCAGCGTTCGGGTTTGTAAACATCATTTTCGGTAGGAATTATATTGAAATCTCCCGTCAGCACCACCGGATCTTCCGATTTAAGCAGTTCTGCCGCACGTTTTTTGAGCCGGTCCAGCCACAACATCTTGTAATCGAATTTGGGACCCGGATAAGGATTCCCGTTTGGCAGGTACAGGCAACAAATATGAAGCCCGTTTATCTTCGCTTCTATGTACCTGCTTTGTTCATCTTCAGGATCTCCCGGCAGCACCCGCCTTATCTCTTCAATTTCCAGGCCTCGAGCCAAAATGGCCACGCCATTCCATCTTTTCTGGCCGTGCCATATCGCTTCATACCCGGCATCAGAAATGGCTTTTTCAGGTATTTTTTCAGCAGGGGCTTTCAATTCCTGTAGGCATACAATATCCGGAGATTCTTCCTCTAACCATCTTAAGAGCACCGGTAAGCGTGCATTTATTCCGTTGACATTATAAGTGGCGATCTTCATGAAATATTCAAATTGGTCACTTTGAAAATACAAAATTCCGCAGAACTTTTAACCATGCTGCTGCCCGGCAATTATTCAGAAGAAAATCGGTGTGAGAAATTCTTTAATTTGTTATCTTTAATAGAGAACTCCCCCTCTCCTATCAATTTAATTTTACTGAGATCATTTGACGACATGATTTTCACTGTGGCCATCTCAAGGGCAAGAATGCCGCTGAACAAAAACCTCTGGATCTGGGGCTTTGCGCTAATTTTCCTCCTGGTTTGGATCAACTCTTTTTTTGGTACAACAGATGTTTCAAACTGGATGTTGGAAAACACCCTCACAATTCTTTTCCTCCTTTTTTTGGTCTTTTCCTTTAAGAAATACCAGTTTAGTGATCTGAGTTATTTATTGATCTGCATCTACCTGTGCCTACATGTTTATGGATCCAAATATACTTATGCCGAAAACCCTTTTGGCTACTACCTTCAGGATGTCTTCAACACCTCCCGCAACCATTATGACAGGATCGTTCATTTTGGATTCGGATTTTTACTGGCCTATCCTATGCGCGAAATGTTCCTCAAATGGTTCAAATTCCCAAACTGGGTAGCGTGGGCCCTGCCCATAGAGATCACATTATCCATAAGTGCCTTTTACGAGTTGATCGAATGGGCTGTTGCTGACCTGTTTTTCAGCGAACTGGGCGATGCCTACCTCGGCACCCAGGGGGATGTATGGGATGCTCAAAAAGATGTTTTTCTTGCCTTTTCGGGAGCTATCCTTGCCACAACCCTGGTCTCCTTAATAAAGAAAACCTTTAATATTTGTGAGAAAAGACCTGCTGATGTTAAAGACCCGGCTTCTTAATTCTTGATCTCCCTGATGATCTTTAAATGGTGTTCTGTATGGATCTCCAGGAATTTTTTTGTTTCATCTCTTTTCAGGTGTTTAAAAAAAGGATGCCTGAAAAATGCCTTTTTCTGAAATTTATTGATAAGCAGAATATTGGCCTCTGCCTGTTCCAATTGCTGCTGAAGAAAATCGACATTGATGTTTTTTGGAGGACGCACTATTGAAGGAGATTTGGCTTTCCCGCGGGGAATTTTTCTTAGAAGCATAACCGTGGTTTTCCAAAAGCTAAAAGACTTCCTGTATTCTTCTGGGGCTGAAGTTTTTAAACTTTCAAAGACATTGTTGATGACCAGCAAAGAATGTGCTATATGCCAACCTATGGGCGCTCCGGAAACTGTGGGGTCCAAAAGTTCTTTTTCGGGAATGAATTGCTTCAACTCCTGTAACTGTGATTGGAGAGTTTTAATATTTAAGGACACGGTCGAGAGATTAGGATGAAAAGGTAGCAATAATCCCGAACATATCCCTTTTTGGGGGGTGAGTTTTCCTTAGGTCATAAAAAAGGGAGACCCTCCGTTATAGAGGATCTCCAAAATTCAGGCAATAATCTGCTATTTTACCAGTTCCTTTTGGTTTACCAGTTCGTTCTGTACGTTTGGCGGAACAGGCTGGTAAGAATTGAACGCTGTTTTAAAGGTGGCCCGTCCTTTGGTCAGGGATCTCAATTCTGTCGAAAATCCAAACAATTCCGCTTCCGGGGCAATGCATTTCAGGATCTGGAAGTTATCTGCACTTTCAATTCCCTGAATGATGGCCCGCCTGGTTTGAAGCTCGGTCATCACATTTCCGACCATTTCTTCAGGAACTTTCACCGTAAGCTCAAGTGCCGGCTCCAGAAGTTTTGGATTAGCATTTAAAAATGCTTCTTTAAAGGCATGAGCCCCTGCTATTTTAAAGGAAATATCATTGGAGTCAACCGAGTGCATTTTTCCGTCGTAGACCATGGCGCGGACATCCCGAATGTAAGAGCCGGTCAAAGGTCCTTCTTCCATCACCTCCAGGATACCTTTCATTATAGAAGGCAGGTATCTTTGGTCTATCACCCCTCCTACTATGCAATTATAGAATACCAGTTTTCCTCCCCAGGGCAGATCGACTTCCTCTTTTCCCCTTATATTGAAACCTTCAGGTTCGGGCATTCCTTCTTCCCAGGGTTCAATTTTCATATGAACTTCAGCAAACTGCCCAGATCCTCCCGATTGTTTCTTGTGCCGGTAGTTGGAAGCAGCTGCACGCTGAATGGTCTCTCTAAATGCTATTTTTGGAAGCTCAAACCTCGCCTCTACCCCGTAGATGTTCTTAAGGTTCCAGTCTATGGTTGCCAGGTGAAGTTCTCCCTGGCAGGCCAGGATCAATTGCCTGGATTCATTAGAAAAGGATATTTCCACGGTAGGATCCTGACTGTGTACTTTTTTTAAAGCTTCACTGAGTTTTTCTTCATCTTTGGTATTTACCGCGAAGACCGCTCTTCTTATTCTGGGTTGCGGATATTCAATAGGCTTGACGGTGATCTCTGCATTTGCAGTAGCCAGGGTGTCGTTGGTTTCGGTATATTTCAGCTTTAGAGTTGCACCAATATCCCCTACCGTTAGTTTTTGAACGGGGTTCCTTTCCTTCCCGTCCATAATGAACAATTGGTTAAGAACCTCTGTTTCCCCATTTCTCGAATTCACAAGTTTATCATTCACCTTTACCTCTCCGCTCTTCACTTTAAAGAAAGTCACCTGACCCAGGTTTGGCTGATGCACGGTTTTGAATACGAACAGCACCTGCGGCTCCTCTTTGTTAGGGATAATATTTTTCCCTTCCACGCTTTGTTCCGGTTTGAGATCGGCGGCCGAAGGCGCGACGTTGTCAATGAAGCCCATCAACCGGCCACTGCCCATGTCATTTAATGCTGACATACAGAATACCGGGAAGAGATCGTAATTCAACATTCCCGCTTTGATCCCTTTCCTCATTTCGTCTTCATTGAGAGAGCCTTTTTCAAAGAATAATTCCATTAGTTCTTCATCATTTTCCGCAGCTTTTTCAACCAGTTCGTTGTGCAATGCGGTCGCATTCACGATCTGGTCTTCGGGAATGGGTAATTTTTCAGGCTTCCCTCCTTCCGAAGAAAATTTGTACATCTTCATTTTCAGCACATCAATGATGCACTGCGCACCATCAACGATCAATGGATATTGTATCTTGACCGCATTATTTCCTACCAGGGAGGTAATACTCTTGAAACTGTTCTCGTAATTCAAACCCGGATGATCTATCTGGTTAATCACAAATACGGTAGGTTTGTGGTATTTTTTGATGTAGTTCCAGATGATCTCGGTACCCACCTCCACCCCATACTGGCCGTTTAACACTGTGACAATGGTATCGGCAACCCGAATAGAAGAAATGATCTCCCCAATGTAATCATCAAGTCCCGGGGTATCAATGATGTTGATCTTGTAGTTACGCCACTCGGTATGAAGAGGAGTTGCAAAGACCGAATTTCCTTTTTCATGTTCGATCTCGTGGTAGTCTGAAACGGTATTTTTAGCTTCTACAGTACCGCGCCTGTTGATCAATCCGGCTTCGAACAACATGGTTTCTGCAAGGGTGGTCTTACCGCTGTTATGAGCGCCTACAAAGACCACATTTTTAATGTGCTTATCATCGTAAATTTTCATCTTTTTGGAAGTTTAAGTGGAACAAGAAGGGAAATGAAAGAACCGGATTGGTAGAACATAAAAAGTGTAGATGAGAATACCATTTTGGACCGGCTTTGGTGATACTTAAATTTAAGGAATACCTCTAATAAAATTATTAAATTTATTCCGTAATTTTTCAGGATAACAGCTTTTATGTGGGTATAACTGATCAATGTCATAAAATTTCCCTTAAAACTTTTCGTTATCGGTTCTGAGGTGTCTGTGGTGCTTGAAAACTATTTGTAACATTGACCGAAAAAACAAGTCTTATAAAAAAACATCAACTAATGAGGAAAATATTCTATGCCCTGGCTTTTACCGCCACTGTTTATGGTTGTAAAACAACTCAAAGCACCGTTACTGAAGAACAGCCGATAGTCACCATGCTTGACCTGGTGAATGTACAGGATGATAAGGTGATGGTGACTGTAGATCCCGCTGAGTTTACCACCGATTCTACTACTTTTTACATTCCCAAGACCGTCCCGGGAACCTACAGTACTTCCAACTACGGTAAATATTCTGAAGGACTAAAAGCTTATGATTATAAAGGCAGGGAGTTACCGGTGATCCAACGTGATGAGAACAGCTGGAGCATTCCCAATGCCAAGAAGCTGGATAAAATAACCTACTGGACAAATGACACTTTTGATGTTCCCGGGGAAGGTGGAATTTATTCCATGGCGGGAACCAATATTCTGAAAGATGAAAATTTCCTGTTGAACCTTCACGGGTTTGTGGGTTATTTCGATGGGATGAAAGAAAACAAATACCGCCTGGAGATCAAAAGACCGGCTGCTCTTATCGCTGGTAGTGCACTTGATGTTGCACGATCTATCCCTTCGGAAGAAGACGGTAATATAACCGATGTTTATGATCTTAAAAGGTATTTTGAGGTAGTAGACAATCCTATCATGTATGCCAAACCAGATACCGTTAGTTTTAAGATACAGGATATGGAAGTTCTCGTGAATGTTTATTCTCCAAATAATAAATTTTCGGCAGCAGATATTAAACCTGCAATGGAACGGATGATCTCGGCCCAAAAAAGATTTTTAGGAGATGTTGACGACACCAATAAGTACGCGATCCTGTTATATTTATCGGCTACTCCGGGAGAAGGTGATGCGGGTAATTTTGGCGCGTTGGAGCATCACACGTCAACTGTTGTTGTACTTCCCGAAATGATGAGCAAAGAGGAACTTGAAAAGAACCTGATCGATATTGTCTCGCATGAATTCTTCCATATTGTGACCCCGTTGGGCGTACATTCTAATGAGATCCATTACTTCGACTACAACGATCCCAAAATGTCAAAGCATTTATGGATGTATGAAGGGGTGACCGAATATTTCGCGAATCTGTTCCAGGTAAACCAGGGATTGATCAAACCCCAGGATTTTTACGACCGTATGTACCAGAAGATAAATACGGCAAAGAATTTTGATGACACCATGCCTTTTACGGTGATGAGTGAAAACATACTTGAAGAGGAATATCAGGACAGTTATTACAACGTTTACCAGAAAGGTGCATTGATAGGTATGGCCTTAGACATTCGGCTTAGAGAATTAAGTAACGGAAAGAACGGGATCCTGCACCTGATGAAAGATCTTACTGAAAAATACGGTAAAGACCGGCCGTTCAAGGATGACCAGTTGATCTCCAATATTGTGGAAATGACTTACCCCGAAATAAAGGAGTTTTTCTCTAAATACGTTAGTGGCCCCACTCCTATTCCCTATAATACCTTTTTCCAAAAGGTGGGTCTCCAGCTTAAAGAAGCACAGGTGCCTGCTGGATATTTCCTCAAAGACCAGGCTTCTCCCTACATCACCCTTGACCAGTTTGGAAATATATATATGAGAAATGATATTGAACTCAATTCCTTTCATGAGCGTCTTGGCCTTCAAAAAGACGACCAGATCAAAAGCATCAATGGGACAGAATATAACCGGGAAAATATTTATGATCTAATTACCACTTCAATGCAATGGGAAGAAGGAGAAGCCATTCGTATGGTTGTAGTAAGAGACGGTGAAGAATTGACCCTTGAATCCACGATCATTGAGCCCACCACTTCGGGAATGCGATTGGTTGAGATTCCGGGGGCCAGTGATGAGCAGATCGAGTTGCGACATGCCTGGTTAAAAGGATAAATAAACTTTAAGGATCGAACACAAAAAAAGCGGCTGGAAGGCCGCTTTTTTTATATGTATTTGTGAGTGTCAGGAGCTATATTTTGCTTACCCTTACTGCGTTCATTCCTTTTTGACCTCGTTCCAATTCGTAACTTACCTTGTCATTTTCCTGGATCTCATCTAAAAGACCTGTCACGTGCACAAAATATTTTTCCTGGGTCTTATCGTCAATGATAAAACCAAAACCTTTACTGTGGTCGAAAAAGGAAACTTTTCCTTCATTTCTGAAATCAGGTTCCTCATCAGACTCCTCTTTCTTAGGAATACCTATTTCGATGTCTTCAGCATCTATTTCTACTTTTTTGGAGGGATCTGGCGGAGTGTCGGTAAGATTTCCGAATTCATCCACATAAGCAAATTCAGAGGTTGTTCCGCCGCCTGCTTTGCGTTCTTCTTTTTTCTTTTTCTTTTCCTCCCGCTTCTTTTGCTTCTTCTTTTCTTTTTCGATCTTGTTGTACGTTTGCTGTGATTTAGCCATTGAAATTATTCGTAGTTTTAGTTATTAAAAATTAGGTTACGCTCAACTACTAAATGCATCATTGGTAAAAAAGCCCGGGAAGAAGATTTGCCGAAAAATTTATTCAGTAACTGCTGTGCGTGCAAAGTTAAGTTTTCTTTTCCAAGAAACAGAAATACTTACGTTGAATTTAAATATACAAAAAAATGTGATGCCCGGCAATTTTCTAAACCAGATGAGCATCATATTTTTAGAATTTGCCTAATACAGAGCATGCGCGTTCTTTCACTTTTTAACCGGCACCATATAAACGGGTACTTTAGTTTTTTCAAGCACTTTTTCTGCTACGGTACCCATTAAAAGTTTTTCGAGGGCAGAATGGCTGTGAGTGCCCATAACGATTAGATCGGCCTTCCACTCTTCGGCATAATCCAGGATGGCACTGGCTGTATCACCCTCTGTTAGATGAGTGGTAACTGCCGGGTGGTTAAGATGATCGGCCGCCTTCTCAAGGAATTCTTCGGCAACTTTACGCATTTCCAAGACCATATTGATGTCGGGTCCCATACCGGTGTATCCGTCATAGCCCAGAAAAGTGGGATAATCAGTTCCGTAGTAGCTTACTTCTGCAAGTACATGAAGAAGACAAATTTCAGCGTCAATTGAGTCAACCAGGTCAAGCGCGGCTTTTGCCACTTTTTCTGAGACAGGATTGTAATCGATCGCAACAAGCACTTTTTTCATAGAATGTAGATTTCCTTCTAAATTACAAAAAATGCAGCGTCTATCCTTCCTACTGTGTAAGTTGCTTTATTTCAATTTATTAACAGTTAATTTTAATCGTAATTCTTTCAAAATGAAACCGGTAATTCGTATCTTTATTAGTGTGTTTAAAACTTAAGCATCATGAAAACTACAAGAGAATCAGCCAGGGAAGAAAGTCATGAAAAGTTAACCAATAGTCTACAGGTACTGTTGGAGAAAAATTATGACGCCGAAAAGGATTATAAGACAGCTCTTGAACGTGCTGAAAATCCTTCCCTAAAAGAGTTTTTTAAAAAACAGGTGGTACAAAGGAATCATTTTGCCACCGAAATAGATAAGCTGCTACATTCGTTCAATGAGCATCCCAGGGAAAGAGGAACTGTTTTTGGAACTTTACACAGGACCTGGATCAACTTAAGAACTTCTATTGGGAATGATACCGATAAGATGTTGCTCGAAGAGTGCCTTAGAGGTGAAAAGAACAGTGTGGAGGAATATGAAGAGAAAATGAGAAAGAACAGGTATCCGGCTCGAGTGGAGGACGTACTTCGAAAACAACTTTCTGAGATAAGAAATACCCTGGCCAGCATCAAATCAATGAAAGACCTTCATTAAACCTGTTTGAAACTGAAATGTTATTAACTCCGGTGTTCACCGGAGTTTTTTTATCCTCCCTCCTCCTCCTTCTTCTTAAGGTTTGTTATGTTTTCCTTTAGGTCCTGTTAAACCTCTCGAATAATTCAACTGAAAATTTATCTTAAGAGAGATCGATAATTTAACTTCAGTAATTCAACAGAAATGGGAGAAAAGGAACTAAAGAGAAGTTTAGGTTTTTGGGATGTATTAATGTTTGGGGTTGGGGGCATTGTGGGCGCCGGAATTTATGCAATTATAGGACAGGCGGCCGGGTTAAGCGGAAATATGCTTTGGCTTAGCTTTGTCATTGCCGCTACAGTCGCTCTTTTGACAGGATTATCATACGCCGAATTCGTAAGCAGGTTTCCCGACTCCGGTGGAAGTTTCGAATATATTAAACAGGGTCTGGGTACAAGAACAGCGCTGATAATGTCAATTTTCATGGCTTTTACGGGAATAGTGGCAGCAGCCGCTATCTCTATAAGTTTTGCTGATTACTTAAGCCGGTTGGTGAATTTCCCTTCCTGGATCATAGTGATCGCCATAATATCTTTCATGGCTTTTTTCAATATTATAGGGGCAAAATACAGCTCTTACTACAATTCTTTCGCCACTGTAGTGACCTTGATCGGACTGGCGGCCGTAATTATTGTGAGTATACCGGACTGGGGCAGCGTTTCCCTGGTTAAAATGAATGACAAAAGCTGGACAGGTGTGCTGGCAGGTGGAGCATTGATCTTTTTTAGCTATATCGGCTTTGAGGATCTGGTGAAAATGGCAGAAGAAACCAAAGAACCAAAAAAGAATATGCCCAAAGCCATTATCCTTAGTGGAATTATTGTTCTCATCATATACATTCTGATAGCCATTAGTTCCATCAGTGTTTTGGGGTGGAAAGAACTTTCAACTTCAAACGGACCTTTAGCAGCAGTGATCGAAAGTAAATTGGGAGCCATTGGTGCCACCTCTCTTGTTATCATCGCCCTGTTCGCTACGAGTAAGACCATCCTGAGTAACATTCTTGGCACCTCCCGCCTGCTCTATGATGTTTCAAGAGACAGTGAGATAAAATGGCTGAGTAAATTCACCACCATTTCGGGCATTGGAAATGCTCCAAATTATGCTATAATTGCAATTAGCCTGGTCGCGATGGCTTTTGGACTTATCGGGAATTTGAAAATTGTTGCCAGTATAAGCAACATCTTTATTTTTATCGTCTTCGGAATGGTAAACGTAGCTTTAATAAGATACCGGTATAAAAATCAAGATAAAGAGAAGAAAAAAGCTCCTTTTCATATAAGAGGAAATGTTAAAAACATTCCAATACCCACCGTTATAGCCTTGTTTACCATACTGGTGTTGTTCGGGTACAACATCTATAATCTTTTCCAGGGGAATGTCTAAAAAGGATAAATTACTGCTTGACTACGACCATATTTGCTTTTCCGCCGGTCATTAAATTCCATTCTTTTCGCGCCACTTCAATTCCCTTTTCATCAAATACCCGGAGCTCGGCAGTGTTAGGGCCAGAAGTTCCCTGGTTAAGAGCTTCGAATTCGATATTGTTGAAACCCATATTAAGCCGAACAAGAATAGGATAATACCCCGAGCCCAGCGATATGCTGTTGTGCACGATCTCTCCATTCACCCATACCCTTACTTTATCACCATCGATATATTCATGGTCTCTACAATACAATTCCACTATGCTTCCGCCGGTTACAAGATCTCCCAAATACTGGTCTCTCCTAAATTCCTCCCTTACTTCCTTATCTTTAAAAGCTTTGGGTTTGAAATTTTCAGGTTGATATTTCATCAAGCCATTATCTGTCCGCATACTGAAAGGCTTTTCCTCCTCTTTACCAAGAGTGGAAGTTTCACTCGAGTCAAACATACCCTTTTTTGTGCTGAGGCTATGGTTACCCGGGCTTTTGAGCAAAGAAGAACTTTCACTCCCGGTTTTAGGAGCCATTAAACCTCCCGGAGCTTTTACTGTAGTGGTAGATTTATCTATCTGGGTATAAGCCCCTGTTGATAGTAAAGCCAGACCTATTAAGAAATATAGTTTTTTCATCATAAAAAGCGGTCAAAAGATCCTGAAGGATCATTAATCAAAAACCTGACCTAAAATGCAAGTTCATAATAAATTATTATTCTGTCCACATTCAGATCGTTCTTCAAAAATAGGATTTTTAACGGGATTTTAACCGGTAAAACATTGGCACTGGGCCTGTTATTTTTTACTTTAAAGAAAAATCCAAAGTTATGACCAGGAAAGAAGAAATGCCAAAAAAGAATAAACAGGAACGTGAAGAGGCTTCAAAAGATCTTCCGTTCAACCCCGATATCACTTCCGAAGACAAAGAGGTGCTTAATAACCAAAGCAAGGATGAAAAACGGGGTGATTATTTCAAGGATCGGGATGAACCCATAGATTACGCCGGAGCAGATCTCGATGTGCCCGAACTGGATGATAAAAAATTCAATCCCACCCGCAACAAAGCCGACGAAGTCGAAAAAGAAAGAAAACCGAAAGAATCGGCTAATTCAAATGATAACATTGAATCCCAATCAGATACAGTGTATAAAGGCGAAAAGGCTGAAAAATATAAAGATCCATCAGAAAAAACCCGTGAAAAGAAATAACAGCAAGAGGCTGTCTGAAAAGAATGTTCTTCGTCATCCTGAATTTATTTTAGGATCTTAACCAATTGAAAATCATAATTGTTTAGAAGCCGAATCTCCCGAAGCGTCGGGACACCTTGACGAAATACGAACTTTTTAGACAGCCCCTTTAGTTTTAGCAAGTTTCTTTGTATTGTTTGTGTTTGCTCACATCTATCACATAAGAACTCATTTTCCGGATCTTGAGATCCTTGGTGCCGGTTAAATTGAAAACATCACAAAATCCGAAATATTTTTTTTGGTCACTTCGGTTCCTCCCTATTACAATTCCCTCAACAACGGCCTCTAAATCCTTAATGATCACATTGGTAACCTGGATCTTCATAGGTGGAATTCCATTCATTTGCTCCAGGGCTTCAGAAAATTCGATTTTTCCGCCTACTGTCTTTTCTCCCACAATGGTCCAGCAGAAATCGTCTGTTATGCTGTTCAATAAAAATTCTGTATCGCCATCCTGAAAGGCTTTATTTACCTCCCGAAGAAATTTTTCTGTTGATTCCATGCCCCTGATTTTTAACCGAAAGAATTTGATGTGATCATTCTGCAGCACCTATGTAACAAGGTATTTTACAGATAGTTGTCCTTTTAAATTTAAGGTTTTTTATTTTCAAAAACCCCAAGTTGAATAAAAAAATAGGAGAATTTCTTCAGAAAACCTGCTTATTCCATTTCGCTATTTATACAGGTGTAATAAATTAAAGGATTTTCATTCCTGAGCACCAATTATTTTTAACTTTGGATCAATTACTATTGATATGCACATTCACCATATTTTAGAAGCGAATTCCATTGCAAATAAATTTGTTGCCCAGCTTCGAGACATTCACATTCAGGAAGACCGAATGCGGTTTCGCAGAAATATTGAAAGACTTGGAGAGATCATGGGGTACGAGCTAAGCAAGAATTTTCAATATGAAAAAAAGGAGGTTGAAACCCCGCTGGGAAAAGCCTCTGTAAATTTACCGGCCGAAGAAATTGTCCTTTGTTCCATTTTACGGGCTGGTTTACCCCTTCATAACGGGCTATTGAACTATTTTGATGAAGCCGAAAATTCCTTTATTTCGGCTTATCGACATCATCCCGACAATGATGAGAAATTTGAGATCCTGGTAGAATACCTGGCATCCCCTTCTCTTATGAACAAAACCCTTATTCTCGCCGATCCTATGTTGGCGACGGGTCGTTCTTTTGTTAATGTGATGAAAGCCCTGGAAAGCATGGGAGAACCCGCTAATATTCACCTGGTTTCTGTAATTGGTGCCCGCGAGGGTATTGAATACATCGCTTCCGAATTTCCTGAAAACACCCATCTATGGATCGCCACCATTGATGAAAAACTCAATGACAAAGGATATATAGTACCGGGACTGGGAGACGCAGGAGATCTTTGCTTTGGAACAAAGATGCAGCATTAGAAAGGATAACCTATTGCAAAATTAAGCACGGGTTCATCAAATCTGAAATCCCATCTCTGCCCGTCAGGTAACGACGGAATATGTACCGGGGCAGCAAGATCAAAACGTATCACAAAACTTTGGATGTCGATTCTTAACCCGGTCCCTACTCCTATTCCCAATTCGTTGATGAAATTAGAAGAGAATTTCCCTCCGGGCAGCAGGGAGTTTTCTTTCGTGTTCCACACATTTCCGGCATCGGCGAACACGGCGCCTTTCAGGAATTGATAAATAGGGAACCTGTACTCCACGTTTGCTTCCAGCCTAATATTACCCATCTGGTCGTAGTGAGCAACGTTTTCCTCATCCGGCTTATAGGTTCCGGGGCCCAGTGACCTGATCCTGAACGCGCGAACACTGTAAGGACCGCCCGAAAAGAATTGTCGGCTAAACGGCATGATTTCCGAATTCCCGTAAGGAATTCCGATACCAGCATATAATCGGGTTGCGATCTTTTGTTGGGCAACAAATTTAAAGTGGTATCTAAAATCGGCATCTACCTTTGCATACTGTGCGAATTCAAGGCCGAGAAATTTCTTCGGGGTTTCACCGTTGCTCAAAAGATCGAGCGTGTTTCCTGCCAGGTCGAGATTACTGTTCACGAAAAACTGGTGGGTTTTGTTCACGTCGACCATTCCGTTATAAATAAAAGAATAAGTGAGGCCGGCGATGAACTGCTGTTCAAAACTCCTTTTCAGGAAAGGATTTTGCTCAAGGATATCGTCAAAAATTTCTGTGGTCTTACTGAGTTTTACATAGTTAACTGAAAGCGGATTGAGTTCATGGGTTATATATCGATTGGCCCTCCATATATAACCGAAGCTACCGGTTGCCGAAAACAGGCTAAAGAGATTGCTGCGATTCAAAAATTCGAAGCCGGCGCTTATTTTCGTTTTGGGTATGGAGTATTTGAACCAGTCATTGTTGATGGCTAACGGGAATAACATCCGTGGAAAGATAAGATCTGCATCCACGCCAAATTGAGTGCTGGTAAGCCCTTCCTGATCGCCTCCCGAAAGTTGCCTTTCATAGCCCACATTACCGCTAATATTAAGTATCTCTCCTCCATGAAAAAGATTTCGGTTGGTATAGGTTAGCGCGAGATGCGGACCGGCGAAATTATTTGATTTGGTAACAGCCTGCAACTCTGCCCTGATAGATCTTTTATTTAGGGGAGAAAGAAAAATATTCGCCTCCAGGTAACCCAGGCTGTCGGTGGATAGAGAATCCAGTTCATCATATCTTATGTTCACAAATTTGTAAGCACCTATAGAGGTAAGTCTTCTACTGGTCTTGCCCGAAGCAGCAGGATCGTACCACTCCCCTTCATCCACGAGAATGTAAGGATCAAGACGTTTGGGTTTAAAAAACTCCTGGTTTTGGATGTAATTTTTTCCTTCATACCTCACCGTATCCCGCTCCAGCGTGTCTGTTCCCACCACATAATTTGGATATACATTTACCCTTTTGATCTTATAGGGTTTTACTCCTGCTTTGGGAACATCTTTTTTGAGGCGGAGAAAAAGATCGAATTTTTTTCGGTCGTATTGATTGGTATCAGCTTCAAAGATCAGGAAATTGGAACTGAAGTTATAATACCCCCTATTCTTCAGCTCCCGGTCAATACGTTCTCTTTCGAGCTTCATAACCGCAAGGTTGAACGGCTCACCCGATTTCAACACGGCATCGGGAAGGGTTTCTTTTATCTCCTTAAAGATCTGCAAAGAATCATTGTCAAGCTTGTATTTTTCAAGCACATATGGTTCTTCGGGAAGCTTCGCGGTGTAAAAGATCCTGGCTGTTTTTTTCTGTTCGTTTTCTTCTACAGAATGATCAACCCTGCTGTAGAAATATCCCCTGTTTTCGAGACGATTCTCTAAGATCTCCTCCGTCTGGAAAGGATCGGCATCTGAAAGATATACCGGTTCCTCTCCAAATCGTTTGTTCAGGAACTTATTGATAAAACCGGGTTTTTCCTTCTGGGCCTTATAATGGAAATACAACCCAAAACGGGATCCGAGGAATTTTGAATTGGGTTCGGGAGAAAGCAGACTTTCCAACTGGACCTTTAGCTCCTTCTTATTAGTAATTTCATCTTCAGAGAGCATTTCTACCTCTGCTCCAGTATAAAGCAATTCTCCTTCAGGAATGAATCGTTTCACACTGCAAGATTGCAATAGGCTCAGGAATATTCCTGTAAAAATGGCTTTTTGAAGGTTGTTTTTCAGCATTATTGGTTCTTTAATTCTTTTCCTGATCCTTTTCCTTTTGTTCTTTTTTCTTTTTCTCTTTCTCCTCTTTCACGATCTGGTCCCACAGCTCATGGAACTTATTAAAATCCTGGGTAAAGATGAGAGCGAGACCGCTTACGATCAACTGGCCGTCAATCACATTTTCATAGGATTTTCTGCGGAAAGCTTTGAGCCGGAAACGGCCATTCTCTGTAAGCAAATATTCTATGCTCACATTGCCAATAACCGGACTGCTTTCCTCGACCTGACTGCTGCCCTGCAAATCAACTTCGCTTCCAACACTCACAATAAGCCGGTCATCCATAAAGCCTTTTTGGGCAGAGATATCCAGCTGTGTCCTCTCCTGCGGACTGTCGCCCTGGTAATCTGTGTAAGTATCCAGTCCGAAGTTGAGGTCGATCCCTGTTTCCCCCAGAAGCCGATCAGAGAAGATATTTAACTGGTCAGACAAAGCATCGTTCAGGTTATCGCGTGCAAAAGCCAGGGTTCCCCCAGCACTTCCGTCACTGCCCGAATCGGGAAAGAATCGATTTAATACCAGTAGCGAAAAAACCTGCTTGTTGAGTTCATTTTCCTGCTGATTTACCTGCTGCACCCTTCCGTAGACCTGCCCGCCAATGGCGCCCTGTTCATCTTCGGGCATGTCGAGTCCAAACGAGAGCTTTGGCTGGGTGATCTCCCCGTCAATGTACAGGTAGACCAAAAAGGGTAACTCCTGCCTAAAACGTTGCTGCACATCCATGTCGGCACCTGTGATTTGCGGTGCCATCAAAGAGGAGGCCGAAGTTTCTACCCGGTAAACGGCGGTGATGTTAAGATCGGCATCCAAAGGATCTCCGGCCCAAACTATGCTGCTGCCGTCCATCAGGTCAAAACGCCGGGTTACCAGGTCATAAAGGCTCATTTCATAGTACCCGTCATTGATCTCCAGTCTCCCCGACATGGTGGTTCGCCCGTTAGGATAGATATCGAAAAGAAGATCCCCTTCTCCCGAGGCCTGGATATGATCTCCCGTATCCTGGTCCAGCACCACGGTGAAGGTGGCATTTTCTTCCAGGGAGATATAGGAATTTAACTGAATGCCCGAAAAAGTGAATTTTTCCTCTGCTTCCCCGGTTTGAGTAAGTATCCTGTCAGGATTTTCGCGGTTGACAAATACAACCACTCCTTCCCTTTCCTCTATTCCCAGGGTGGCTTTGGGGATCACGTAGGTCATGTTGGTCTCTTCCTTGATATCCAGGTCCATTTCCACTTGCGGCACTTCAAGGTTACCTGTTAAGGAGCCGGTGGCATCAAAGACCGCAATTCCGTAGAAGAGATCATTGTCTTCCTCGGTAGAATTGAGGGCGGTGAAATTCTCTGCTGTAAAACTGAGGTCGAATTCAGGATTTAAAAGTGTTTCGGTAAGGATCGAACCATCAAGGACCAGGCTGTTATTATTCTTGTCGAGGATCGTGAAATCTTCCATGTAAATACCTTCATTATCAACCCTCAAAGTCTCATCGGGAAATACAAAAGGTGCATTGAGGGTGGCAACAGTAAAAGCAGCTTTATTGAAATGAAGATTTCCGTCATATTCCGGTTCGGCAATTGTTCCGTTCACACTTATCTCTCCCGAAAAATTTCCCGAGGTGCTGTTGATAACTTCAGGTACAAAACCTTCAATAACCGTCATTTTTATTTCATTCAGAAGCAGTTGCAGGTCGATCTCAGCCGTTTCTTCGGTGGCAATGTAGGTTCCCGTCAGGTCCAGGTCGGCATCTCCTTCCTTTATAGCGAGGTCGAGATTATACCTGCTGCTGCCTACAGCATTAGCATCTAAAGTCAGGATTCCCAGAGGAACATCCATAATCCCAAAATCTCTGATCTGGAGGTCTGCCAGCATCCCGGTGCTTCCAAAAGGTTCTTCTATGATAAAATTACCATTCATGAGGCCCGAAGCCAGGACGGTTTCAGGATTTAAATAGGAAAACAAAGCGGCAAGCCTGAAGTTTTCAAAATGAAGCCCTATATGTTCTTTTTGAACATTCGGTAAACTGTTACTAATCCTTAGGAGCTGATCATTTCTTCGCATTTCAAAATTGTTGAAGGTCCAGGCCTTTTCTCCTATCAGGATCTCGTTTTGAGGCTCAATATTCCATTCTGCAGAATTCAGGACGAAATTTTCGGGGTCGACGTGAATTTTAAGGATTTCATTGGTTTTTGAAACCAGGGATCTTACATGCACCAGTTGTTCTTCATTGTAATTGGAGGTAAAATCAAGTTCCAGTTCCTGATTGGCCAGCACTCCCTTTAGGAGGGTTTCCTTAATGGCCAATGGACCAGCTTCCAGGCTTTTCAGGCCAAAATTAAAGACCAGGTCCTGTTTGTCAGAATTCAGGTTGAACCGTAAACTGTCTATTTCACTTCCGAAGTATTTGATATGAGGCAGGTTGACTGTAGCCGCAAGATTTCTTTCCTTTTCCCTGAAATCCAAATTTATGCTGATGGTATCCAACTCCTCTAACTGAGGCAAAAGCACCTCGTCCAGGACCGGGGCCGGGCTCACCAGTGCATATAACTCAAGGTTTACGGGATTTTCAATGGTATCTGAAAAATTGCTTTCTGAAAGATAACTTTCATAATGCCGGTTTAAAGCTTTACTGAAATCTACCGGGCTGGCATTAGAATGCAGTTCCAGGTCCAGCATTCGGTTAGTTATAGCAAGAGAGGTGGTGTCTTTTCGCACATGCGCCAGGATATCGAGATCGCCCAGCAGGTAAGTTTCGTTATTATAGACCGTGATCCCATCGGTAATATTGGCAGTGACATCATAAGCCGATGCATTTCCTTCAAAAGTTCCGTTAAGCTTCAAGGCAGCATTTATTGGACGTTTGGCGTAGCCGAGAGCCTGGAGATCTGCCCCGATAAGATCAAGTTGACCAGCGATCTTTGGAGCCACAGAGTCCAGTTCTATGAAACTTTCCAGTTTC
Source organism: uncultured Flavobacteriaceae bacterium (assembly GCA_964572365.1). Classification (GTDB taxonomy): domain Bacteria; phylum Bacteroidota; class Bacteroidia; order Flavobacteriales; family Flavobacteriaceae; genus Salinimicrobium. The sequence continues at coordinate 20,300 of CAZNFK010000026.1, forward strand.
AGGTTCAGGTTATCATCTTTGTAATCAAGGTTCGCATATCCTTTTCCCTCTTCAAGTTCACCTTCTAAATTAAGATTGGTGAATTCATAATCATTATAATTTAAACTTGAAATATTCGCCTGCACTACGGCGTCGAGCTTGTTCATGTTCTCTCCTGAACCCGAAGCATCTAAGGTAAGACTCACCTGCCCCATTTGAGGATTTTGGAAAAGTTGCCCCAGTTCCAGTTTGGTGGCCTCGAGATCGGCTTCAAATGCAATGCCTGGGGCAGACACAAACCTTCCGGCTACCTTTACATCCCCGGCAGAGGAAACGAGTTGCGCATCTACCGAGATATCTTCAGGTTTTCCGCTGAATTGACCCGTGATACGAACTTCTTTTGGCAACTGGATTCCGAGATCTTCTTCTTTAATAAAGTTCAACAGGTCCTCCCGTGTGGAAACCGCTCGAAACTGCGGAAAATCAAACCGGATCTCTTCGGGATCTGTGGCGTTGAAAATGGTGCCTTCCGCTGCCAGCGAGGTGGTGGCACCCCAGCTTATTTGGGTATTGCCGATCTTGATCTCAGATAACTCACCTTCCGCAGAAAGTCTTCCCGAAAGCCTTTTTTTGGCCAGGGCAGCGACATACTCATTCTTTTTAAGGTCGGGCTGGAACCTAAAGACATCACTAACATCTACCGAAAATTGGGGAAGAGTGAGATCAACATAGGCATTTTCGGGCTTCTCAAGAAAAGAAGCAAGTGATGAATAATTTATAGTCGTTTTTCCGGTTATCCTGTTCTCATTCAGGTTCAGGTCAAGATTCGATAGGCTGAGTTTTTCTTCGGAAATAGTCAGGTCAAAATTCAATTTGTTCAGGTCCAGGCCTGAAGCCTCCTGAAAATTCATTTTTTGGACATATGCTTCCGCAGAACTCTCTTTTAGAGCCAGATGATTAGCCTGAAAGTCCAGGTTGCGGAGGTCAATGGCATTAGGATCAAAGGTTCCTTTTTTCGGAGTTGCTCCGTTGTTCAGGTACTGGAAATTATTGTTGCTTAGGGTGATCTCTTCAGCCGTCACATTCCATTGAGGCCATTCAAAAGGGGCTTTTTGAGCAGTCGTTTCTGAAGTATCCACCTTCTCTTCAGTAGAGGTCACTGTATGAATAAGGAAATCGGAATTTCTGAGTCCGAACCGTTCCAGCGTGATCTTTTTAATGGCGAGATCGGCAATTGGAAGTTCCAGGAGAAGTTCATCTACATTCACATCTGCCAGTAACCCATCAGGGACGGATTCATAGTCGCCCGCCACATTATTGATCTGAAGCTGTTCTACTGAAAAGGAAGGCATGGGAGGATCTTTTTGATCTTCGGGATCGGGAAAAGGTTTTGTTTGTAAATAACTGAAACGGGTATTTTCCAACCGGGCCTCTCCTACTTCAAAATTCATGCTGTCCATGGAAAATTCCTGCATTTCTACCTCCAGTACTCCAAGGTTCAACCTGCTTTGAATTCCTCCCACATTATCGTTGAAATTTACTTTGAAATCACTCAAAAGAATATCTCCTACAGAAAATTTCATCGCAGCTGCCGTAGTATCTTGTGGAGTTGAAGCTGTAGCGGTGGTATCGGCCGGCGCAAAAGCCTCCATTAGGAACTCGTAGTTAAAGCCGGTAATGGTATCCTGTCTTGACACATTTGCTCTAACTCCTTTCCATTCCAGGTTATCAATAGAAATTCCGTTACCTTTTATGATGGGCATTAAGGGGATATCTGCTTCAAGTTGTCGGGAATAGATCAAGGTATCCCCTTTTTTATCTTCCAGGTAAAGCCCTTCCAGACTTATATCTCCGGAAAAGGTAATGAACAACCTCTCTATTTGCACTTCTGTACCGGTCTTATTGGAAATATAGGAAACTACACGATCAACAATAATTCCCTGGCCCCATGGACTGCGGATAAAAAGCAGCAGTAAAATCAGAAAAATAAAAATACCGAGCAGGATCTTTCCAAAAAGCTTTAAACCTGAACCCTTCTTTTTTTTCTTCTTACTTTCTTTATTGTTTGATTCCAATTAAGATCCTTACTTTTTAGATTTATATCAGCAGTTCGGGCAGAAATACCAGCCCCGGATTGAACTCTGTTTTTAAATTCCTGAGAGACAACCTGTTCTGCTAAGCCCTTGTTTTTACTGCATAATATTTCCCAAAAAGATAAAACTTTAACCTGAGGAAGCCATTTAATTAAGACTTTTTTAGCAACCACTGCACCTAAGTAATAATCTTAGGTTAAAATTAAAGTACCGGGAAATGGTTTTATATAATTTCGAACCATTATAGCCGTTGTAAGGCTTGAATAACCCAAATACTAAATGAGCTTTAAACAAAAATTTTAAATTATGAAACGAATTCTTACCGTTACGGTAGTGACAGCGACTTTGTTAACTTCCTGTGTTTCCAAAAAGAAATATGTAGCACTGGAGGAAGATTATAACGATACCCGCAGCAGTCTGCAGAAAACACAGGTAGAAAAAGAAGAGCTTGAGCAACGATTAAATGCTATTGAAGAAAGAGTAGCCGATTATAACGCCAAGATCAATTCTTTAACCGAGGAGAATGATCAAAAGCTGGAGATCAATGAGCTTACAGCCATGTCTGAGGCGAACAAAAGAAAAATGCGGGAAACGCTAAAAAATGTTGATCAGGCCGAACTGGCCAAGGCAGAGACTTTGGAAGATTCCATTAACCTGGCGGTTTCCCACAACTTAAAGAGCCAGATTAGTGGTGGCGCTTCAGAAGATGTAGATATCACGGTTGACAAAACAGTGGTGATGATCAATGTTTCCGACAAATTATTGTTTAGAAGTGGTAGCCACAGGGTGAGCCGCGATGCTTATCCCCTGCTTGAAAAACTGGCAGATGTGATCAATTCTGAACCTACTATGGAGGTAATGGTTGAGGGTCATACCGATTCTCAAACCATGGTAGAGAATTCCTATTTGATCGATAACTGGGATCTTAGTGTTCGCAGGGCTACAGCCATTGTACGACTTTTACAGGACAGGTTTGAGGTAGCTCCCGAAAAACTGATCGCGGCAGGACGCAGCAGCTACCAGCCATTGGTAGATAATGATACTGCCGAGAATCGGGCTAAAAACAGAAGGACACGAATCGTGATCATTCCAAACCTGGACAAGTTTTTGGCTTTACTGGAAGCCGATGACCAGGCATTGAATGAGAATGACATGTAGAATTGCTCTGAAAAAGAAAAATGAAAAGAGGTTGTTCATTGGAACAACCTCTTTTTTGTTTTACTCTTTTCTTCTTTTGAGCCAGTAATAATCCAGGGCATATTTTCCTGCTCCAGTAATTAGCAGGACCGTGTACACCAATAAATAGAATATGGGAAGTTCTTTTCTTTGGAAAGCATCAGAGGCATGTACAATAAATATGGCTGTGAGCATGGTAGCCATTAGCGGGATAACAGCCAGGCGGGTTCCCAGCCCGAAAAGCACAAGTAAGGAACACAGGAATTCTGCAAACACCGCCAGCATTAAGGTAGTTGCCTGCCCAAGGCCAAAGGGATCTGCAAACACGATCTCTTCACTTCCAAAGAGAGTGATCAATTTCGGCACTCCGTGGGTAAGCATGAGGATGCTCACTCCTACTCTTAATACTAAGAGTCCGGCGTCAATACTGGGAAGATTTAGATTGGTAGAGTAGATATTTTTCATAATTGGTTGTTTTTGAAACGGAAATATACTGTTTTGAACGAAACTATTCTTTACAGCAAATAAAAATGCTTTTCCTTGGACATGTAAAACAGATTTTTTCCAACCGAAGAAAATAAGAAACCCCAGTGGTAGTGCTCACTACAACGATTTCGGTTGAAAAGCTGTGTATTTAATCGTATTTTTTTGCATTTCAACGTTGACGTTTCAATTCTTTTTATATCTTAGTGTTAAGAAAAACTTAAAATGAGATCCCTACACCTCCTAGTAATAGTCCTCTTCTTTAGCGCGAAAGCGTTAGGACAAACTCAGGCGACGGCTACTTTCACAGCCTCGGTGACTATTATAGAACCAATAGGGATCACGAATACTTCTGAAATGAATTTTGCCGCCGTTGATGCAAAGAGCGGAGGTACGGTAATTCTGACCCCCGAAAATGGCCGGCTCGCTTCCGGCGGAGTAGAATTGGCTGACGGAACCAATGTCTCTGCCGCAAGCTTCCGGGTCACCGGGGAGCAAGGATTCTCTTTTTCGGTTACTTTGCCACAGGGTGACTATGTACTTACCAATGGCAGTCAGAAAATCATTCTCAAGGATTTCACCAGTGACCTTGACGGTTCGGGAGATCTAACTTCAGGTGTTTCTGAATTTCGTGTAGGGGCAAGCATTGAGATAGAACCCGGTCAAACTCCGGGTAATTATGTTACCACTGGTCCTCTTCCGGTGACGGTGAATTACAATTAGTCTTGCCTGCCAGGTCCCTCACCTGTCTCTACTGGTTAAATGCCGCAAATTTTA
>CAZNFK010000027.1:0-24246 GCA_964572365.1 uncultured Flavobacteriaceae bacterium
CCCCAGGCAGTGCCCGGAGTGATGATAACATGTGTGGCGGTTTCTAAGAACTGGCGGGTGTCTTCCACTGCCGAATTCAGTCGCGCCAGAATTTCCCTTTTTTCGCTGCCGTTGAGATCGGAATGCGCCCCGAAACAGTGCCAGGCTTCATTATGATAAAAAATATCCTCCTCTGAAAAATGTTTTTTTGAAACCACGTTTTCTAGGAAAGTACGAATGGCAGACGGGTGAAAAAGAATTCCGAAGGGATTCAGCAAATTTTGAAATTTGAAGTATTCCAGTTTCTTCCCGATGTTCTCCACGAAACAGGAACCCAGCAACAAAACGCGGGAGTCGTAGTTGACCTTCGGCTCCTTTGGTTGAATGGGTATTTTTGTCCTGAAGTCGATAACTTTGTTTTTTAGACCTCCAAATGAAAAGACCTAACAGGTTTTGGAAACCTGTTAGGTCTGAAATCTTTATTTTATATACATCTCCGCATTCTGGAGGGCCTCATTTATTCCGGAAGGATTCTTACCACCCGCGGTAGCGAAAAATGGTTGTCCGCCGCCGCCGCCCTGGATGTACTTTCCAAGTTCCTTGACGATCTTGCCTGCATGCAGGTCTTTTTCGGCTGCCAGTTCTTTTGAAATATAACAGGAAAGCAATGCTTTTCCGTTTTGCTCGGTTCCAAAAATGAGGAACAGGTTATCGATCTCATCTCCCAGTTGGAAGGAGAGATCTTTGATCCCACCGGCATCCAGATCCACCTTTTTTGCCAAAAAGTGTACTCCGTTGATCTCTTTGATCTCGTTCTTGAGATCTCCTTTAAGGTTTTTGGCCTTGTCCTTCAGCAGGGTTTCCACTTGCTTTTTAAGTTCTGTGTTCTCTTCCTGCAGGTTGACCACAGCCTTCACCGGATCTTTCGGGTTCTTCAACACCGCCTTGATCTCGCTGTACACTTCGGTTTGGGAGACAAAGTAATCTTTGGCCGCTTCCGAAGTGATCGCTTCAATACGCCGTATACCTGATGCTACAGCTCCTTCAGAAATGATCTTAAAGTGCCATATATCGGCTGTATTTCCAACGTGAGTTCCTCCACAAAGCTCTATGGACTCCCCAAAGCGAATGGCACGGACTTTATCTCCGTACTTTTCCCCGAACAAAGCGATCGCCCCGTCATTGATTGCTTCATCATAGGTCATTTCCCGGTTTTCCACCAACGGAAGCTTATCGGCAATGCGGGTATTCACGAAATCCTCGATCTCCTGGATCTGCTCCTGAGATACTTTGCTGAAGTGTGAAAAATCAAAACGCAGATAATCGCTTTGCACCATGGAACCTTTTTGCTCCACGTGTGTGCCCAAAACGTTTCTCAATGCCTGGTGCAGCAGGTGGGTCGCCGAGTGGTTCGCAGCAGTACGGGCCCTTCTTGCAGCATTGACCACCGCTTTAAAGGTTCCTGAAAGTTCATTTGGAAGCTCTTTTGTAAGGTGAATGATGAGGTTGTTCTCTTTTCGGGTATCGGTGATATAAACCACTTCCCCAGACTGGCTTTCCAGCACTCCCTTGTCCCCTACCTGGCCACCGCCTTCGGGGTAGAAAGGGGTTTTATCAAATACCAGCTGGTACATTTCACCTTCTTTTTTTGACTCCACTTTTCTATAGCGCAAGATCTTCACTTCGGCTTCAAGGGTATCATATCCAACAAAACCCTGGGTCTCCCCCTGCGACACTTCCTGCCAGTCACCCGAGGTGACTTTTGAAGCACTTCTCGAACGGTCTTTTTGTTTCTGAAGCTCTTTCTCAAATCCTTTCTGGTCCAGGGTATAACCTTTTTCACTCAGGATCAAAGCCGTGAGATCTATTGGAAAACCATAGGTATCGTACAGCTCAAAAGCCTTTTTACCCGAGACATTCTTATCGGAGGTTTCCTGCATGATCTGGTCAAGCAAGACAAGTCCCTGGTCAAGAGTACGTAAAAAGGAATTTTCTTCCTCCCTAATCACATTCTCACACAGGTTCTGTTGTGAGCGCAGTTCGGGGAAAGCTTCGCCCATTTGTTTGCTCAGGGTATCCACCAGCTTGTAAACAAAAGCTTCCTTCTGGTTCAAAAAGGTGAACCCGTAACGAATTGCTCTTCTCAATATCCTGCGGATCACGTAACCAGCACCGGTGCTTCCGGGAAGTTGCCCATCGGCTATAGCAAAAGCCACTGCCCGCACGTGATCTGCGATCACGCGGATGGCGATATCTGTTTCTTCGTTCTTTCCGTAGGGAGAACTGGTGATCTTTTCGATCTCCTTGATCAGCGGAGTGAAAACATCGGTATCATAATTGGACTTTACTCCCTGCAGCACCATGCACAGGCGCTCAAAGCCCATTCCCGTATCCACGTGGTTCGCCGGAAGTTTTTCCAGCGAACCATCGGCTTTTCGGTTAAACTGGATAAAAACCAGGTTCCAGATCTCCACTACCAGCGGGTGATCCTTGTTTACCAGGTCCCTTCCCGGGATCTGTTCTTTTTCCTCTTGCGATCTCAGGTCGACATGAATTTCAGAAGAAGGCCCACAGGGACCCTGGTCTCCCATTTCCCAGAAGTTGTCTTTTTTATTTCCGAAGATGATACGATCCTCGGGCACGATCTGCTTCCAAAGCTCTAAAGCCTGGCCATCAACCGGGATCTCCTCTTCCTCATTTCCTTCAAAGACCGAAACGTAAAGAATGTTTTTATCGATCTTATATACCTCGGTCAACAATTCCCAGGCCCACTCAATGGCCTCTTTCTTAAAATAGTCCCCAAAGCTCCAGTTTCCCAGCATCTCGAACATCGTATGATGGTAGGTATCTTTTCCCACCTCTTCCAGGTCATTGTGCTTTCCGCTCACGCGAAGACATTTCTGGGTATCGGTAACCCGTGAATTTACAGGCGTGCCGTTCCCTAAAAAGAATTCCTTGAACTGGTTCATTCCCGCATTGGTAAACATGAGCGTGGGATCATCTTTGATCACCATGGGCGCCGAGGGCACGATGCTGTGATTTTTAGATTTGAAGAATTCTAGAAATTGTTTACGAATATCCTGAGATCTCATAAAGGAATAATATTTTCAGTATTTATAAAATTATGCGGGAGAAAAAACAATTTCTATATTTGTTCGTTTCTCAACCTTATTGTTGCACTGTTTTTGCAACATGCACAGTAACGCAAAAATAGAATAATTTAACTTATGTCGAAGGTTAAATATTATTACGACAGTGAGACACTTTCCTATAAAAAAATAGAGCGAAGGAAGGGCCGGCGATTGGGAATCGCCTTCTTAAGTGTAGCCGGGGCATTTCTTGCTGGTTTTATTCTCCTGGTGATCTACCTCAACATTCCGCAGCTCGAAACTCCCAAGGAAAAAGCGCTGCGAAGGGAGCTCGAAAACATGAAACTCCAGTACGGTCTTTTGAACCGAAAAATGGACCAGGTGCAAGAAGTTCTGGCCAATGTAGAGGACCGGGACAACAATATTTACCGGCTTTATTTTGAAGCCAATCCTATACCCGAAGAACAACGCCTGGCAGGCTTTGGCGGGATCAACCGGTACAAAGACCTGGAAGGATTTGACAACTCAAAGCTCATTATTGAAAGCCATAAAAAACTGGACGTCCTCACAAAACGGCTGGTGGTGCAATCACGCTCCCTGGATGAGATCGTGAACCTGGCTGAAGACAAACAAGCCTTGCTGGCCTCGATCCCGGCGATCATGCCTGTGAAAAATGAGCATTTGAAGCGAATGGCTTCCGGTTACGGGTGGAGAACCGACCCCTTTACCAAGGTGAGGAAATTTCATTACGGAATGGACTTTTCAGCACCCCGCGGAACGCCGGTTTACGCTTCGGGAGACGGGACAGTAAGAAGAGCCGATAACCGTTCCAGCGGCTACGGAAGACATATTAGGATAGATCATGGGTTTGGCTACACCAGCCTATACGCGCACCTGTACAAGTACAATGTGCGACCGGGCCAGAAAGTGAAACGCGGGGATCTTATTGGTTTTGTGGGTAGTACGGGGCGTTCCCAGGCACCACACCTGCACTACGAGATCTTTAAGGATGAGGACAGGATCAATCCGCTGAACTTCTATTACGGGCATTTGTCACCCGCAGAATATGACGAGATCCTGCAACAGGCACAACAAGAAAACCAATCCCTGGATTAATGCACGTAGACCTTCCCGAAAAATTGTATTACAGCATTGGCGAGGTAGCCGAAGCTTTTGGAGTGAATGCCTCCCTCATCAGATTCTGGGAAAAAGAGTTTGATGTGGTCAAACCTAAGAAGAACGCGAAAGGCAACCGCAAATTCACCAAAGAAGATATTAAAAACCTGGAGTTGATCTACCACCTTGTCAAGGAAAGAGGTTTTACGCTTGAAGGCGCAAAAATCCATTTAAAAGAAGAAAGACAGAAAACATTGTCTAACTTTGAAATCATAAGAAAGTTAGAGAATATAAAATCAACTTTAATAAAACTAAAAAACCAACTGTAACATGAAAAAATGGCTCGTCCCCGTATTAATTATTGGCGCAATTCTTCTCGGAATTTATTTGCTCTTCGCGGGAAAATATAATAATGCGGTAGACAAACAGGAACAGGCGCGAAAGACCTGGGCAGATGTTGAAAGCTCCTACCAGCGCCGAAATGATCTTATCCCCAGTTTGGTCAACACTGTTAGGGGAGCTGCCGACTTTGAACGCAGCACCATTACCGAGGTTATAGAGGCCCGCTCAAAAGCTACCTCCATCAATGTAGATGCAGAGAACATGAGCGAAGCGCAGATGCAGCAGTTCCAACAGGCACAGAGCCAGGTTTCCTCTGCCCTTTCGCGTTTACTGGTTACGGTTGAACGCTATCCGGAACTAAAAGCTACCCAGAATTTTCAGCAGCTGCAGTCACAACTGGAGGGTACAGAGAACCGTATAAACGTGGCAAGGAATCGGTATAACGAATCGGTTACTGAATACAATCGATACATTCGGCAATTTCCTAATAATGTGATTGTCGGCATGTACGGGTTCGACAGGATGCCGGTTTACGAAGCCGATGAAGGCGCAGAAACTGCCCCTGAAGTGGAATTCGAATTTTAAAACACTCAAAAATGGCTAAAATAGAAGAGTTCTTAACCGAACAGGAGGAAGAAGAAGTAGTAGAAGCCATAAGACAGGCCGAGAAGAAAACTTCAGGAGAGATTCGGGTACACATCGAAAAATCCAGCAAAGGAGACATCTGGAAACGTGCCATGGAAGTTTTCCACCTGCTGAAGATGGATAACACCAAACAAGACAACGGCGTGCTCATTTATGTAGCCATTGACGATAGAAACTTTGTGATCTACGGTGACAAAGGAATCAATGATGTGGTGCCTCCAGATTTTTGGGAAAGCACCAAAGATGAGATCGTGGCCGAATTCAAAAAAGGCAATTTCAAACAGGGGCTTATTAACGGGATCAATCGTGCCGGCCATGAATTACAGGCACATTTCCCCTGGGATGAAGGCACTGATGAGAACCAACTTTCGGATAAAATATCCAGATAAATGAAAAATTTCCTACGGAATTTCACCTTTTTGACCCTATTGCTTTGCGCGGTTTTAACCGTCAATGCACAACGTGACATTCCGCCAAAACCCTCCCAGGAAACCAGCGTGTATGATGAAGCTGACGTGCTGAGCACTTCGGAAGAACGCAGCCTGGAACAGAAACTCATCAATTACGCCGATACCACCTCAACGCAGATCGTGATCGCCACCATTGAATCCCTGCAGGGCGAATATATTGGCACCTACGCGGCGGAGTGGGCTCATGAATGGGGAATTGGCCAGGCCGAAGAAGACAACGGAATCCTGATTCTGTTATCCGAAGGCGACAGGAAGATCTGGATCTCAACCGGCTACGGAATTGAAAGCACGCTTACCGATGCCCTTTCCAAACAGATCGTCGATAATGTCATTTTACCCGAATTTCGAAGCGGAAGTTACTACAGCGGCCTCGATGCAGGAACAACTGCTATCATGCAGGTGATGGCAGGAACTTATGAAGGCACACCACAAGCCAGAAATGGCGGCGGAGCTACTCCCCGTTTTATCATAATGGCTATCATCTTTATATTCTTTATGATCGTGCTGAGTCAGCGTAATAAGCGCGGCGGCGGAAGGAACGGCGGTCACAGAAGAGGCAGCGGATTACTCGACATTCTTGTTTTGAGCAGCCTGGGCCGTGGCGGCTTTGGCGGCGGAAGCTTTGGCGGTGGCGGAGGAGGCGGCTTTGGTGGTGGCTTCGGCGGAGGAGGCTTTGGCGGCGGCGGTGCCGGCGGAGGCTGGTAGATTAGTCGAACAGTCTGTAGACCGTAGTCGATAGTTTGTAGACGATAAAAACCAAGAACTCCCGAAAAGGTCATTTTCGGGAGTTCTTGGTTTATTGAAGAGCTTCTATTATTTCTTTCTGAAATACACCGAAACAGGAACTCCTGTAAAGTTGAATTCCTTCCGAAGTTTATTTTCTATAAAACGCTTGTATGGATCTTTTACATACTGCGGCAGGTTACAGAAGAAGGCGAACTGCGGCTGCGGAGTTGGCAGCTGCATACAGAACTTGATCTTAACGTATTTTCCTTTGTAGGCCGGCGGCGGATAGGCTTCTATGATCGGCAACATGATCTCATTCAGTTCACTGGTCTTGATCTTCTTGCTTCGGTTTTGGTATACCTCAACTGCCGTTTCAATAGCCTTGAAGATCCTTTGTTTGGTAAGCACAGACATAAATACGATAGGCACATCTGTAAAAGGTTCCATCTCTCGCCTAATCTGCGCTTCATATTCCTTCATGGTATTGGTTTCCTTTTCCACCAGGTCCCATTTGTTCACGAGAATAACAATCCCTTTTCTATTTCGTTGAGCCAGCCAGAAGATATTCTGCACCTGCCCGTCAAAGCCACGGGTGGCATCCATCACGATAAGACAAACATCACAATGCTCAATGGCACGAACAGAACGCATCACCGAGTAGAATTCCAGGTCTTCCTTCACCTTGGATTTCCTCCTGATCCCGGCGGTGTCCACTAAGTTGAAATCAAAACCAAAGCGGCTGTAGCGGGTATCTATCGAATCCCTGGTGGTACCGGCAATATCGGTCACGATATAGCGATCCTCGCCGATTAAGGCATTGATAAAAGAAGATTTACCGGCGTTAGGACGTCCTACCACTGCAAAACGGGGCAGCTCGGTTTCTTCTTCGCGGGTATCTTCGGGAAGCGCTTCTACCAAAGCATCCAGCAGTTCTCCTGTACCACTTCCATTTGTACTGGCAATAGGGAAATACTCACCCAGTCCCAAAGAATAGAATTCCACGGCATTTTCCAGTCGCTTGCTGTTGTCTACTTTATTGACGGCTAGGAAAACCGGTTTATTAACCCTGCGCAGTAAATTCGCGACATCTTCGTCCATAGGAGTAACTCCTGTTTCCACGTCAACCATGAAAATGATCGCGTCTGCCTCCTCGATAGCCAGTTCCACCTGCTTGTCGATCTCGGCTTCAAATACGTCTTCACTTCCAACCACATAACCCCCGGTATCGATCACCGAAAAATTCCGGCCATTCCAGTCGGTTTTTCCATAGTGGCGGTCCCGGGTCACCCCGCTTACCGAATCCACGATGGCTTCCCTGCGTTGAATTAAACGATTGAAAAAGGTCGATTTTCCAACATTAGGTCTCCCTACAATGGCTACTATACTGCTCATAATTAATTTCTTCTAAATAAGGGTGCAAAATTAGGGGTTTTTAGTTGAGTAATTAGTATTGAGATGTGAGAATTGAGATTTAAACCACTTTTAATGCAAAAATATTGATTTTGTGGATAGTAGATAGTGACCACAGCTCTGCCTATTCTATAAAAAAACCATTTGATCAGAAAAAAGATCGCTGCGCTCAAAGAGCAGAGAACAGAGACTGTCTTTAAAAGGCGAAAAGACCTCCCCGATCTGAAATTTTAAATCCTGGATTCAGAATTCTATTTGTCGTTGTACCCAAATCTCCTCAGCTGCCTGGCATCACTACGCCAGTTCTTGTTGACCTTTACATACAGTTCCAGGTGCACCTGCTTTCCGAAGAATTTTTCCAGGTCTTTTCGAGCCTCGACTCCCACTCTTTTCAAAGCGGCTCCTTTATGGCCAATGATAATTCCCTTCTGGGTTTCCCGCTCCACCATGATCACGCTGCGCATGCGAATGATGTTTTCTTCCTCAAAGAACTCTTCGGTCTCGATCTCCACACTGTACGGGATCTCCTTTTTGTAGTGCATCAGGATCTTTTCCCGAATTATTTCGTTCACAAAGAAACGTTCGGGTTTATCGGTAAGTGTGTCTTTAGGATAGAACGCGGGTGATTCGGGCAGCAATTCCACAATTCGATTGAAAACCTGCGGCACGTTGAACCCTTCCAGCGCAGAAACGGGGAAGATCTCGGCATTGGGCACCTTCTGCTGCCACAGCTGTACCTGTTCTTCAAGTTGTTCCTGGTTTGACTTGTCGATCTTGTTCAGCAGCAATAAAACGGGAATTTCAGAATGGATGATCTTATTGAAAAAGGCCTCATCTTTCAATTCCTGCTCGCCTATCTCCACCATATACACCAGGACGTCTGCATCTTCAAAAGCCGATTTTACAAAATCCATCATCGACTCCTGCAACTGGTAAGCCGGTTTGATGATCCCCGGGGTATCGCTAAGGATCACCTGAAAGTCATCCCCATTCACAATACCCAGGATCCTGTGACGCGTGGTTTGTGCCTTGGAGGTGATTATACTCAGCTTCTCCCCCACAAAAGCATTCATGAGAGTGGATTTTCCCACGTTGGGATTTCCTATGATATTGACAAAACCAGCTTTATGCGCCATAACTTTATTTTTTTACAAAGATACCAGTTTTATCGCCCCCTTCACAAGGCTAATGTATTAGATTGCTTCGGAAGGTTTACTGCTTCATACCGCGGTCATACATCACTATGCTGCCTGCAACCGAAACATTGAGGCTATAGGTAGATCTAAACTTCACCAGAAAATGGGCCTTTTCAATGGCCTTTTTGGAAAGGCCGTGGTCTTCGGCACCTAAAAGATAAACGCAGCGCCTTGGATGTTCGAAGGTTTCCAGGGGCTCGGCTTCTTCGGTTAGTTCAACGCCCACCAGCATGGCTCCTTTTGGCAGATGACGATAGAAATCCTCGAAGGTTTCGTAATGAAAATAAGGCATGGCGCCAACGGCCTTATGCGTATCACAGGCCTGTTTGGCATAACGATTCCCGATCGTAAAAATAAAACTGGCACCCATGTTCTGGGCCGAGCGCCACAGCACGCCGAGGTTCTCGGGAGTCTTTCCATTCTGGATCCCGATCCCAAAAAATCCCTGTTCAAGGTTATCTACTTTCATAGTTCGCAAAAATACAGATTTTAGGAGCCTTTCCAATTCAGAAAAAAGATAAGAATGACAAAAGTCATTTCAAAAAAGCAGGTTTACAAATACCTTTAAGAAAACTCTCGACCATGAAAAATGTGCTCATTCCCACCGATTTTTCAGAAAGTGCCGCGCTCGCTTCAGACTATGGAATAGCGATAGCCAAAAAACTTAATGCCGGGGTGACTTTTCTCCATATTGTATCTACCCCTGTGGAATGGAAAAAGATCCCTTTGGAGAAAGAGTCGTTGTACCCCGAAACCAAGGCTGCCATTGGAGACGCTAAAGACGGGCTGTTCAAACTGGAAAGGATGGCAGAGAAAGAGGGAGTAGAAGCCTGCACCTCCCTGATATTCAATACGGGGATCGAGGAAATCCCAAGGTACATCAACAAAGAAAATTTCAGCCTGGTGGTGATGGGGACACATGGACAAAAAGGCATTAATAAAATGATGGGCACAAATACCCTGAAGGTGATCACCAGGTCAACTGTACCGGTGTTGGCAGTAAAAGTAACAGACAAACATGCATTGCCTTCAAAATGGTTATTGGCTTCTGATTTCCAGGAGGAATCCAGGGAAAACTTCGCTGTTTTGATGGAACTGGCACAAAGTCTCGAAGCTTCTGTACAGGTACTTTATGTGAATACCCCATATTACTTCGCAGAAAGCACAGATATTCAGGAAAAAATGGAAAAATTCTTAAGTCATTTTCCCGATAGCCGTATTAAAAGAAATATCATCAATGCGCATAACGAGGAAAGAGGGATCGAAAGTTTCCTGAGATCCTGTGAGTGCGATCTTGTTGCCGTGGTTACCCATGGTCGTACAGGATTAACACCCCTCTTTAGGAGAAGTATTACCGAAAGGCTTATCAATCATCTGGACATACCGGTCTTGAGTATGAACTCCTGAAAAATTTTAGAATTAGAAATTCAGCTCCTTAACATTGACCACGGCGTGTCCTGAGGCTGCGACAGAGACCAAAAGGTGATCTTCGCCGGGCACGATCTCGGTTACCCTGAATTTCTGCAGCTTCCCCGCAAGATTTATTCCTGCAAAAACTTCATATTGGGAGCTGAGCTTCTTATTGATCTCTTCCTGTTGCTTTTCTATAACAGGATCAAAATTGAAAACCATTTTCTTCTTAAGACTGCTGTACATAAAAGTATTGGCAAGCACCTGCATAAATTTATTCATCAACCAGCTCCTGTTTTCGCCCTCCAGGGAATAATCTATGACCGAAATTTCCTGTTTCTCCTTATCGAATTGCAAAGAGGAATGAAAGGTTAACCTCAAGATTTTGTTCTTAAAAAAAGAAGTAAGGGTCTTGACGCGAAGATTAAGTGCCAGGTCAAAATTCTCTTTCTGACTTTTTCTCAGGGAAAGCGCCAGGATCTGTGCATAATCTGAAGTTTCACCTTCACTATGGTCGTCACGAATTACCTCCCCTATCAACTCGTTCCTGAGGTAACCTTCCAAAACCTTGTAATTGATCTTCACCGGCAGGTTTAAGATCACATTCTCTTTTGAATTCTCCATACGCATTGATTTACAGCAGAAGATAAGAAATTCCGCAATAAATGAAGCGTGAGAAAACTTTCCCGTTCTGAATCGTGCAAATATGTAAGAAACAGTCTATTAAATTGCTGAATGTCAGTAATTTGCAGTAACTTAATGATGCTAATCAAAAATTGGGGTATTATGAAAAAGATGATGTACAATTCGCTGAGAAAATGGTTGCTGTTGGCAACTATCTTACTCCTTTCTGCAGGTCTCTATGCACAAGACATGTCTTATGACAATGCCAAGAAAGAGATCGAAGAAGAATTCGGAACCTTTCCGGCCATGTTCGAGGTATTTCCCGATCATGCTCTCGCCGGTGCCTGGGAAAATTTTAAAATGCTGAACAGTCCTGAGAGCAAGATCCCCGCGAAATACAGGGAGCTTCTTCAATTGGCTGTAGCGGCGCAGATCCCATGTGATTACTGTATTTATTTCCACACCGCATCGGCCAAAGCTTATGGCGCAACCGAGGAGGAGATCCAGGAAGCCGTCGCCCAGGGGGCACAAACCCGGTACTGGAGTATGATCTTACAGGGCAACCAGGTAGACTTTGAGAAATTCAAAACCGAGTTTGATTCCATGATGCAACATATGGCTGCCAAGACCAAAAAATAAGATTGGAAATAACCGAACGATCAAAACCACCCGAAAAGGTGGTTTTTGCATTTCCGGTTACTCCGGAATAAGTTCTTCTATTTGGGCGTCGGGTGCATTCGCTTTAACCGAGGTTATTCCTTTTTCCATTGCGGCGAGGGTAGTATACACTTCACTGGTGCCCACAATTTCTCCATTCGCTGCTTTGAGGTTAAACCTGTAGCCTCCAGAGGCCTCCTTCCTCTCATAGTGATCATCTTCCAGAGCATTTTTACGTACAGACTGGATTCCCTTTTCACAGGACTCCTTGTCCTTATATCCTTCGCTTTTCAAAATAACCTCGCCATTCCCAGATTTTAAATTGAACCGAAACTCCCCGGCGTTGTCTTTACTGATCTCAAATTTTGACATAAAATCTCATTTTTGGTTTCACCTCTTTAATTTACGAAAAATTCGGTTGAAATGCTAAGGAGCAAAAGGAAGATGAATAACGTGGAGATCAAGGTTTTTTCAGAAACAAAAAAGGCTGACCAAAAAAGCAGATTTTCAACGGGATTCTGAAATCACTTCAGGACGATCCTTGATTAGCTTTTTAGTCAGCCTCTTCCTCTTTCGAGCCTCTGGTCTTACTTAATAAGATCAGAAGGTAAAATCAATTTATTGATGCAACCATAACTGGATCATATTCAGCAGCTTTTCAATATCAACCGGTTTGGTCAGGTAATCGTTGGCACCGGCCTCAAGACATTTTGCTTTGTCTTCGGGCATAGCTTTAGCCGTTAATGATATTATAGGCAGACTTTTAAAAGCTGTCTTTTTCCGGATCTCTGTGGTGGCTTCATAACCATCCATAACCGGCATCATGACATCCATCAGGACGATATCGATACCCGTTTCCTCCTGTAATTTCTCAATGGCCATTTTTCCATTTTCTGCCAGGACCACCTCCATATCAGAGTCAGACAGGGCTTTGGTAAGTGCATAGGAATTGCGATTATCATCATCTACCAAAAGCACCTTTTTGCCTTTAAGGACATGTTTGGGATCATGTAGTTCGGCCATTATCTTTTTTTGCCGGCTCGAGAGCTTGTTTTCGTCACTATGCAAGAACAGGGAAACCTCATCCAGAAGTAATTCAGGGGAAGAAGCACCTTTGATCAGGATACTGTCTGCAAATTTGTGCAGTTCTTTTAATTCCTTTTTTGTAAGATCTTTCCCGGTATAGACCACTACGGGTATTTCGGCAGCCTTTTTACTGGATTTAAGGTTTTTCAATACCTCAAACCCGGTTATATCCGGCAGATTAAGGTCAAGAATTATACAATCAAACCTTTTGGATTTTAGCATTTTCAACGCCTCTTTCCCGGTTTCAGCAGTAGATATATTTATCTCCTTGTTCTCGAGCAGGCTTTTTATTGCCTTTAAAGACGCTTCCTCATCTTCAACAATCAGGAGCTCCTTCGTAGGGGAAGTGTACAATTCTTCCATCTTTTTTAAAGCCTTTTCTATGTCTTTATAAGAAACAGGCTTAAGACTAAATCCTATGGCACCCTTTCGAAGTGCCTCGCGACTGTAGTCTTCTGCAGCCATCAAATACACGGGAATATGCCTTGTTTTCAAATTGAACTTTAAATGTTCCAGAACAATGAGCCCTTTCATATCAGGTAATTCCTCATCCAGTAGGATGCCGTTGGGCTGATATTGTACCGCCAGCTTCATCCCTTCTTTGCCGTCTCGTGCCAAAAGCAATTTATAGCCATATTGCTGCGCCAATTTCTTTGCTGTTTGAGCTGAAAATTTGCCATTCTCGATTATCAAGAGTGAATACTCTGAAGTTTTTAAATTTTCGCGGTCATCGGGGATAGAGGTTTCCTGACTATCAGCAGATCTGTTCTCGGGCAGCTCCAGGGTAGCACTCTGGCGGGATCCCGAAAATTCCTTTTCGCTGTAAGAAGACATGGCATCATCCATTTCTTTAATAGGCGCACTGGTGAGATCTGTTGGGACAAAAACAGTAAAGACACTGCCTATTCCTTCTGTACTATCAATATGTATCTCTCCTCCTAACAACCTTGCCAATTCCCTTGAAATGGTTAATCCAAGGCCCGTACCTCCATATTGACGGCTGGTCCCTCCTTCTGCCTGTTGAAAAGCCTCGAAGATCATCATCTTCTTCGCCTCTGGGATCCCGATCCCGGTATCATTTACCGATA
Source organism: uncultured Flavobacteriaceae bacterium (assembly GCA_964572365.1). Lineage (GTDB taxonomy): Bacteria > Bacteroidota > Bacteroidia > Flavobacteriales > Flavobacteriaceae > Salinimicrobium. The sequence continues at coordinate 13,839 of CAZNFK010000027.1, forward strand.
TTTCCAAAACTTCTGACTTTGGAAGGGTAATTTCACGGAAAGTCACCCCGGCTCCAGGTTTTCCAATGGAAACGTCAACCGAACCTTCTTCCGTAAATTTGATCGCATTAGAAATAAGGTTCTTTACTATCTGCTCCAATCGCTGCCCGTCGGTGATTATTTTATCGGGCGCATTTCTCCTGGTTTGGATCGTAAAAGTCAGCTTTTTGGATTTCGCCAGTGGTTCGAACTGGTTTTCCAGGTTATTTACAAGGCTCTCCACAAGGACCTCTTCGGGATGGATCTGTAATTTTCCGGCCTCTACTTTGGAAAGATCCAGGATGTCATTAATGAGGTTCAGCAAGCTAAGTCCTCCTTCATAAATAATACTGGCAGCTTTCTGCTGATCTTTGAACAGGTTCCCTTTGTTATTATCACTCAGGTCTTTAGAAAGGATCAATAAACTGTTCAATGGCGTTCTTAGTTCATGCGACATATTCGCCAGGAATTCGGACTTGTACTTACTGGCCAGCTCTAATTCCTTGGCTTTTCTTTCCACTTCAACCCTGCTGAATTGCAGATCCTCTTTCTGCATCTCCAGATCCTGGGTCTTGGATTCCAGATCTTCATTGGCCATTTGCAGCTCCTTACTTTGGATCTTCAGTTTTTCCTGCTGTTTCAGCAACTCTTCAGATTGTCGCTGTGATTCTTCAAGCAGTTCTTTCATTTTCTCCCTATCCAGCGAAGAATTTGTGGTAATAGCGATGTTTTCCCCTACAGATCGCATCAATTCCAGCTGACTGTCATTAAAGGGGTTGAAAGAACCAATTTCGATCACCCCTTTTACTTCCCCGTCTATGATAAAGGGCTGCACCAGGATGTTTTGAGGCTTTTTCTCCCCAAGGCCCGAGGATACACTAATATAATCTGAAGGGATGCCCGAAAGGACGATCGCTTCTTTCTCCATAGCAGCCTGCCCCACCAGACCTTCTCCAAAATCAAAGGTGGTTTTAAGGGATTTTCGACGGGTGAAGGCATAAGACCCCGTCATTCTCAACTGCTTCTTATCATTGTTCTTTTCTGCCAGGTAGATCACCCCCACATGACCGTCAAGATATTTGGTTAGGTAGGAAATAATATTTTTGGACAGGGTCAAAAGATCCTGTTCTCCACGCATTCTGTCGTTAAGACCAGCCTGTCCGGTCTTGATCCATGCTTCGTTTTCATTCTCTTCAGAAATTCTTTTCAGGTTCTCGGTCATGGTGTTCAAAGCGATACCCAATTGATCGGCCTCACTACGAAGCGGCATCTCAATGGCAAAGTTTCCTTTTGCAATGGTATTGGCTGCTTTTACAATGGTGGTGAAACTGTCCACCATCGCATTAATGTTGTTCTTTAATTCCTGAACCTCTCCTTTTACTTCCACATCAATTTTTCTGGAGAAATCCCCCCGTGCAAGAGCGGTAGAAACTCCCGCAATATCACGTACCTGCGAGGTTAGGTTACTCGCCATCTGGTTCACATTATCGGTAAGGTCTTTCCAGGATCCTGCTACGTTAGGCACTTCGGCCTGCCCACCAAGAATCCCTTCGGTCCCCACCTCGCGGGCCACATTGGTTACCTCATCTGCAAATATGTTAAGGGCATCAACCATGATATTGATCGTAGTCGAAAGTTCAAGTACCTCGCCACCTTTACCCTGTTCAGAAATTTTTTGGGAAAGATCCCCATGTGCTACCGCAGTTGTTACCGAGGCGATCTCCCTTACCTGCGTGGTAAGGTTACTTGCCATGGTATTCACATTATCGGTAAGACCTTTCCAGGTACCTGCAACATTAGGCACTTTTGCCTGGCCTCCCAGTTTACCTTCGGTTCCTACTTCCCTGGCCACACGGGTTACTTCCGCAGCAAAGATATTCAGCGAGTCCACCATCTGGTTAATGGTATCTTTTAATTCGGCAATCTCCCCTTTTACGTCAATGGAAATCTTTTGTGAAAGATCCCCGTTCGCTACCGCCGTCGCTACATTGGCGATCTCCCTCACCTGACTGGTAAGGTTACTTGCCATGGTATTCACATTTCCGGTTAGATCCAGCCATGCACCGGCCACATTAGGCACTTCTGCCTGGCCACCCAGCATTCCTTCTGTACCTACCTCACGGGCCACACGCGTTACCTCATTGGAAAGGATGTTCAGCGAGTCCACCATGGTGTTGATAATAGTAGAGAGTTCAAGTACTTCTCCTCCTTTTTCCTCTTCCGAAATCTTTTTAGATAAATCTCCATTCGCAACGGCCTTAGTTACCGACGCGATCTCCCGTACCTGCGTGGTAAGGTTCGAGGCCATCGTATTTACGTTTTCGGTCAATTCCAGCCACGCACCCCCTACGTTGGGAACTTCTGCCTGTCCACCCAAAATACCTTCGGTACCTACCTCCCGGGCAACACGGGTTACCTCATCAGAGAAAATGTTCAGGGAGTCCACCATCGTGTTGATGGTTTCTTTTAGCTCTGCTATTTCACCTTTGGCTTCAATCGCAATTTTTTGTGCCAAATCTCCTTTTGCCACTGCGGTTGCCACATTCGCAATTTCCCGTACCTGGGTGGTAAGGTTCGAAGCCATGTAATTTACATTGTCGGTAAGGTCTTTCCAGGTACCGGCCACATCGGGTACCCTTGCCTGCCCGCCCAGTATTCCTTCGGTTCCCACCTCACGGGCAACCCGGGTTACCTCATCTGAGAAAATATTGAGGGAGTCCACCATCTGGTTAATGGTATCTTTTAATTCGGCGATCTCCCCTTTTACATCAATGGTAATTTTTTGGGAAAGATCCCCGTCGGCTACAGCGGTCGCAACATTTGCTATTTCCCGTACCTGGGTGGTCACGTTGCTAACCATGATATTCACATTATCTGTAAGATCTTTCCAGGTACCGGCTGCAGTTGGCACAGTTGCCTGGCCTCCCAGCTTTCCTTCTGTACCCACTTCACGGGCAACCCTGGTTACCTCGGCGGCAAATAAGGTAAGTGAATCAACCATGCTGTTGATCGTATTCGAAAGAACCAGTACTTCTCCCCCTTTCCCCTGTTCTGTAATTTTCTGTGATAGATCTCCCTGCGCAACAGCGGTCGTTACCGAGGCGATCTCCCGCACCTGATTGGTCAGGTTGCTTGCCATGGTATTTACATTGTCGGTCAAATCTTTCCATGTACCGGCCACATCGGGAACTTCTGCCTGTCCTCCCAGCTTTCCTTCTGTACCCACCTCGCGGGCCACCCGCGTTACCTCATCGGAGAAAATGTTCAGGGAGTCCACCATCTGGTTAATGGTATCCTTTAACTCAGCGATCTCCCCCTTTACATTAATCGAGATCTTCTTTGAAAGGTCACCATTTGCCACCGATGTTGCCACTCCGGCAATCTCCCTCACCTGCGCGGTAAGATTGGAGGCCATTGTATTTACGTTTACGGTAAGATCCTTCCAGGTTCCCGCCACATCGGGCACATCTGCCTGTCCTCCTAATTTTCCTTCTACCCCCACCTCGCGGGCCACGTTAGTTACCTCTGCCGCGAAAATGTTGAGCGAGTCCACCATCCGGTTGATAGTAGTGGAAAGCCCAAGAACTTCCCCTCCTTTTCCTTCTTCTGTAATTTTCCTGGAGAGATCGCCGTCGGCAACCGCCGTGGTCACCCTGGCAATTTCCCGTACCTGCTCGGTCAGGTTACTTGCCATGTGGTTTACATTATCGGTAAGGTCTTTCCAGGTTCCAGACACGTTGGGAACACTTGCCTGCCCTCCCAGTTTTCCTTCCACTCCCACCTCACGGGCCACCTGGGTTACCTGTTCCGCAAAAATGTTCAAACTGCCCAGGGTTCTGTTGATCACATCGGCCATGGCCCTGAAATCCCCGGTTACGGTGAGACTAAATTTATCTTCCAGTTTTCCTGCCGCTATACTGTTAAGGATACGGCTTACCTCAAGTACAGGTTTCGCAATAGCCTCAATAAGGATGTTAATGTTGTCGATCATATCCTTCCAAACTCCGCTGGAAGCCTTGAATTCAGCCCTGGCATCCAGGTTTCCTTCAATACCACCCACGCGTGATATACGGGACACCTCTGTACTTACACCCCCAATCATCTCAACCATCGTATTGTAAGCTTCTGCTACATCTGCGAACTTATCATTTCGTTCTTTTGACAAACGAACCGAGATATCTCCTTCTCTAAACGCCTCAAGTGCGAAAATAAGCCTGTCCAACTGTTCATGCATATAATCACTATCCTTGAACATGTCCTTATCGGGAACCCGTTTGGATTTTTTAACCACACGTTTTGCTGTTGTAATGGTGCGGGAGGAGTTATTGTTGCTGGTCTTGGGGGAAGCGGTCTTTTTAGGCATTTTCAATTAGGGGTTTTTAATTAACTAAGTAATACATTATATATACTTGAAATTACTAATCTTAACGGACCGTAAAAAAAGCGCTTTAAATACAAAAGTTGTGTGAAAATTATGTGAAAAATGAACATTTCTATTTTTGTAAAGCTATTTTTGGCGGAATTAAAAAAGGTTCTACGGAAGAAAATCACGTTCCACAATTATTATCAATTTGAACAAAAAGAATTAAGATGGACAAAATTTTATTGGTTGAGGATGATCCAAGTTTGGGAGAAGTACTTACAGATCAACTTGAATTCAATGGTTACGAGGTCAGCCTTTTGAGGTTTCCCAGTAAGACGGTGGAAAAACTTCTGGAGGATAATTTTGATCTGGTGATATTGGATAAATTATTGAGCGGGATCGACGGAACAGATATTTGTAAAGAAATTAGGAATACAGAAGGTATTTCTGAAACCCCGATATTGATGATGTCGGGATTTGATGGCGCTGGAGAGATTTGCACAGCTGCCGGGGCCAATAATTTTATTGCCAAACCCTTCGGAATTGATGATTTCCTGAAGAGCATAGAAGCCACGTTAAATGGCGCAAAAGATATCCAGGGTTAAGCGGATCAGTGTTTTCTCAAATTCAACCCTGCCTCCCGGAATCGATCAGGAATAGTGTAAATTATTTGGAACATAGGTCTTGTTTAGGGTTTATTCAGAGATGGGTTGAAATTTCATACAACCGTAACAAAATCCATAGTTCACATAATATATAAACCACCTGAAAAGGTGGTTTTTTTCGTGGTAATGGGACCACTATTTGCCTGGTCCACAACATTTAGGAAAGATCCGGAACAGCCCAAAGCATCGGGGGAATCCAGTGACCTTCAAGAACAAAAAAACCACCTCAAAAAGGTGGTTTTCCTAGTAGCGGGAACTGGACTCGAACCAGTGACCTTCGGGTTATGAGCCCGACGAGCTACCTACTGCTCTATCCCGCGATATTGGACTGCAAATATACAGTCAAATTTCATTTCTCCAAAGCTTTTTTGAAAATTTATTCCATAATCCAGTTCATGGCTGCTACCCTCTCATCCCTGTCAAAATACTGCACATTGGTTGACAGCAGTTTATCTTTCAAAGCAGTTACCAATCTGAATCTTTGCTGGTCGGTTACCACAGCAACTTTAAACAAAGGTTCTGTATTGGAAAGTTCATACCACAGGTCCTTCAGGAAAGCTTTAAGTGTTAATCCACTGCCATACCTGTCTTCCAGGTACAAGCTCACTTCTGAATATTTTTCCAGTCGCTGCTTCACCATCTCCTGGATCTTTCCCAAGGTTTCTTCATCCATCTTTTCCTCCAGGACGATACCTATCACCTTATCTGAAAATTCAAAAGATGTCTTCATGAGCAGAGTTTTCCTTAAGATAGAAAAATGCCAAATTTCCCAAAAGCAATTAAGACGGATTTAGCAATCTACTGCTCAATATCCACCGCCGAAAAAGAAACAAGCTCCCCATTTTCAAAACGGGCCGAAATTTCTATGGGATTGCAGCACACTTCACAGTCTTCAACATACCGCTGCCCGGGGACCGAAGGGTCCAGCAAAACAGAAATCTCTTCCCAGCAGTAGGGACATTGAAAAAAGTGTTCGTGCATTACGGCAATATTTAACTCATTACTTCAAGTTCTTCCTGTACGGCTTCCCATTCTTTCATGAGTTTCTCCAGGTCTTTTTTGGAAGCATTGTATTTTTTCAGGAAATCGGGTTTAGCCATGGTTTCCTCATAGTTCGTAGCTAGCTCCAAATCCTTCTCCTTTATTTCCCTTTCGAGCCTGGTTATCTTGGCCTCAATGTTGCTGAGTTTGTTGTTGAGAGATTTCAGTTTTTTCTGATTCTGGTAGGAATCCTTGTTCCCCTCTTTGGGTGCCTGTTTCTGCACATCGCGTTTCTCCACTTCGCGCATATCGTTCAGCTTACGTTGTTCCAGGTAAAAATCAATATCCCCAAGATATTCCTTGATCTTGTGATCTTTGAACTCATAAACTTTATTGGTAAGTCCCTGCAGAAAATCCCTGTCGTGAGATACAAGGATCAATGTACCTTCAAAGCTTTTCAAGGCATCTTTTAGCACATTCTTAGATTTGATATCCAGGTGGTTGGTAGGCTCATCCATCACCAGCACATTAAAAGGCTGGAGCATTAATTTTGCCAGCGCAAGCCGGTTGCGTTCCCCACCCGACAATACTCTAACATACTTCTCCACTTCATCTCCCCGAAAGAGAAAAGAACCCAAAATATCCCTCACCTTGGCCCTGTTGGATTCATTGGCCGCATCTATCATGGTATCCAACACCGTTTTGGAGCCATCAAGATGTTCAGCCTGGTTTTGGGCAAAATATCCTATCTGCACATTATGTCCCAACTTTAATTCCCCTTTATGCTGTATCTCTCCCACAATGATCTTGGCAAGGGTTGATTTTCCCTGCCCGTTCTGCCCAACGAAAGCAGTTTTAGAATCCCTTTCGATCAACAGACTGATATCTTTCAACACATTGAGATCGCCATAGCTTTTTGAGACATGATTCGCTTCTACCACTACCTTCCCCGGAACTACAGAAACCGGAAACTTCAGGTTCATCACCGAATTGTCATCCTCGTCTACTTCAATTCGGTCGATCTTGTCCAACTTCTTTATTAAAGACTGAGCCATGCTTGCCTTGGAAGCCTTTGCCCGGAATTTTTCTATCAGCTTTTCGGTTTGTTGGATCTGCTTTTCCTGGTTCTTTTGCGAGGCCAGTTGTTGCTCCCGCAACTCCTTCCGCAGCACCAGGTATTTTGAATAAGGTTTGTTGAAATCGTAGATCCTGCCCAGGGAGATCTCAATGGTCCTGTTGGTGACATTGTCAAGGAACATCTTATCGTGGGAAACGATCACCACCGCCCCTGGATAATTGTTCAGGAAACCTTCTAACCAGATGATGGATTCGATATCGAGGTGGTTGGTAGGCTCATCCAGCAGCAGAATGTCATTTTGCTGAAGCAGGAGTTTCGCCAGTTCGATCCTCATTCGCCAACCTCCCGAAAAGGTATCCGTAAGCTTTTCAAAATCCTCCCTTTTAAAACCAAGGCCCTGCAGGATCCTCTCCGTTTCTCCCTGGTAGTTATAACCACCATGAATTTCGTATTGATGTTGCACATCATTAAGATCTACCATAAGTTGGTGATAGGCCTCACTCTCGTAATCTGTACGCTCTGCCAGCTGATGGTTGATCACTTCCAGTTTTTTCTCCAGTTCCTTGATCTCTTCAAAAGCCTGATAGGACTCCTCCAGCACCGTTCTCCCCTCTACAAAGTCAATATCCTGCTTCAAAAATCCGATCTTCAGGTCCTTGTCCATCGCGATCTGGCCGGTATCGGGTTCCATTTCTCCCGAAAGTATCTTGAGCATTGTAGATTTTCCGGCGCCATTCTTCCCGATGAGACCTACCCGGTCTCCCGCGCCCAGCCTGAAGGTGATCTCTTCAAACAGGTACTCTCCCCCAAAGGAAATTGACAAATTATGTATGTTCAACATTCTTTTTCTTTCTTTTTGCAAAGATGCTTAAATTTACGGTCCTAAAAAACTCCACATGACATTCCTGAAAGGCAGTAAATTGTACAGTATTTTCACAGGCACCTGCCCGGTATGTCAGGAGGAGAGCATGTATTTAGAATCCAATCCTTATAAGATCTCGAAGTTATTTGCTATGCACGAGCGTTGTTCCAATTGTCATACCAAATACAAAATGGAGCCCTCATTCTTCTTTGGGGCGATGTATGTGAGCTATGCAGTTGGGATCGCCTTTGCCGTTGCCGCCTTTGTGATCGCTTACTGGCTGCTTAACCTGTCTCTGCTGAATATTTTTATTGCCATCGTGATCACGCTGATCGTATTTATGCCCGTCATCATTCGCTGGAGCAGGAATATTTGGATCAATTTCTTTTTTAGTTACGACGAGAGCAAGGCTAAGAACCGGCTTTAGGAAACCATTTTCGGGTGAAGCGAGAGATGTTTGTTTCAGGTGTAAGTTCTTCCCCTTTTTCTATGTGGTTCAGCAGTTCTTTAGAGATCATGGGTGCCAGTAAGATGCCCCTGCTTCCGAAGCCATTGCAACAATAGAGATTCCTATGTGCCGGATGCCTTCCTACCAAAGCCCGTCTGTCTATGGTAGACGGCCTAAGCCCCGCCACCTGGTCAACCACCTCGAAATCCACAGTGATCAGATCCTTCAGTTTCTCCACAAGCTCTTCTCTTGCCGCGGCTGTAGGCTCGGGAGATTTATCGGTATTGCTGTAAGTGGCTCCCACAGCGTAATGGTCACCGCCTGCCGGAAAAATAAAGATCGAGGATTTTACCCCCACTTCCAGGTCAAGCCCGGGAGCTTTAATAATGATATATTCTCCTTTGTTTCCCCTTAACGGAAGGTAATTGAAGTACGGGTTATTCAGCAACCCGAAACCTTCGCAGAAAATGATATTTTTAGCCCTGATGCCTTTATATTCGACGCCCTCTTCTGAAATTTGAAGTGCATCATATTCAAAACTCTCCTCTTTGAGCTTTTCTTTTTTCTGAAGATGTGCTGCATAGGCTTCAAGTAAGCCACGGGGATCAATGCGTTTGGTATTGAGGACCTTCCCGAAGGAATATTTTCCCGGGATATGAGGATTCACCTCCGAAATCAATTGTGTATCAAGAAAAGGCGCTAATTTGGGCTTATCGGCAGCGGCAAACCAGTTGTTTTGTTCTTCTACCGAAGAAAACCTGCGATAGATCTCAAGGGGAGCCAAAAAGTCCTTTTTCAGAAGCTTTTCCATTTCTTGATAAAAGGGAACAGCCTCGGCCATTTGTTCATCTGCCTTCCATGCGAGGGTAAATCGTTTGAGAATAACCGGGTTCATGAAGCCTCCGGCAACTTTAGAAGCTTCCTGAGAGCCGTCATCATAAACAAGGAATGATCTATCGGCCTTTTCCAGCCTGTAAGCAATAGCGGCTCCGCTTAGGCCGAGACCTACAATAAGGTAATCTTTCATACGGTAAAAATAAAACAAAAAACGCCTTTCGAAGAGAAAGGCGTTCCTATTATTTTAGATGTGAAGGGAATTAATAATTCCACATATCCTGTTCAAAATTCCGTATCTGCTCTCTTATACGCTGTGATTCGAGCAGCTGCATAAAGGCATTGTTGTTAATGTAGTCATCCACCTGCCGGTCACCCTGCAAGTTATCTTCAGCATAGATCACCCCATGAAACCTACGGGCATTCAGCAAATGATCATACGAAACGGGTTGAGAAGTATTTCTTGGATTAAAGGCATACGCCTCGTTCAAAACGTTTCTTGCTGAAGGAAACCACACCCAGAACAATTCTACAAGGGCAGGTTCATCACTATCCAGGAAGTTAACATCGGGTGCTACGGGCGCGATACCCAGCAAACGGTATTTCAACTCTGCCTGACGTTTATCAAAATACCAGTACCCCCTAATATGGTACTCGGCGATATCGGCAGAAGAAATATCCCTTCGGCTAATGTACTGCGGATCGATTGGCTCCCCTGCATTGTACTGCTCAATACCAAGATCTGTAGTATCTACCTTGGAGAGGGCAGCAGAAATATCTTTAAGCTGGATCTTATCGTTAAAATAAGAATCTGCATAGATATCCTGGATCTTACCGTTCTTGATGTTCTTGATCAACACATCATACAGTGAACGTCTGGAACTTCCAATCTGGTTAGTATCTATGGGATAGTACAACGGGAAGTTCACTCTTTCATCAAGATCAATGATCTCCCAGGTGGTCTTTGACCACAGTACATCGCGGGTATCCACATACCCATATTCCAACGGATCGTTCTTACCATAGGCCAATTCGGCTTTGGTAGGACCTTCAATGTCCTCGGGTTTTTTGGCGTTTAGAATATTCGTCTGGCCAAAAGTTGTCACCGAAAAGAGCAATCCACATATTCCAACTAAAAATCGGTTCCAGTTCATATTAC
>CAZNFK010000028.1:0-24017 GCA_964572365.1 uncultured Flavobacteriaceae bacterium
CTTTTGAACCAGGGAACGGGAATTGGCCTTAACATTGCCAAAGTACACCTGGAAAACCTTGGTGGCTCCATTGCTTTCAGTAGTAAAGAGAATGCCGGAACCGAATTTATTGTAGAACTACCTATTATCAAAGAATGAAAAAAGTTTTATTTATAGAAGATGATACCGTGGTAAGGGAAAATACCGCCGAATTGCTGGAACTTGCAGATTATGAAGTGATCACAGCAGCCAACGGAAAATCGGGAGTTGCCATCGCCAAACAAGAACATCCAGATATCATTGTATGCGATATCATGATGCCCGAAATGGACGGCTACGGAGTTCTGCAAGCCTTGGCCAATGACCCCGAAACCCAGCAGATCCCATTCATTTTCCTTTCTGCCAAGACCGAGCACAAAGACATTCGTAAAGGAATGGACCTGGGAGCAGACGATTACCTCACCAAACCTTTCGAAGAGGAAGAATTGATAAGTGCCATTGAAAGCCGGCTGGCTAAAGTGGCCATTCTTAACAAGATCAAGGAAAACGATAAAAAGAAGGCAACAGCACCCGAGCAGGAAACAAAGATCAATTCTCTGAGCGACCTGCGGGAAATGGTAAAAAAATACGAGCTGCAAACCTACAAAGCGGGGGAAACCATTTACGAGGAAGGAAAGCAAAGTAACCATTTCTTTTTCATAGACCGGGGCGTGGTAAAAAGCCACCGTATGGATGAATACGGGAAGGAGTTGATCACCTCTGTATACAAGGAAGGGGATTTCTTCGGAAATACAGCTTTCAAAAAGAACACTCCTTACGAGGAATATGCCACAGCCATGGAAGAAACCCGTGTCTATGCCATTTCCAAAGACGAGCTTAGGGAGATCCTCGCCAAAAACAGCAACATCACCTTAGAACTTATAGACGTGATGGGCGATAACATATCGGGCATTAAAGAACAGCTGCTGGAAATGGCATATGGATCGGTCCGTAAAAAGGCTGCCCGAACCATTCTTTTATTCTCACAAAAGATCCGAAGACATCCTACCCAGAGCATCAGGATATCGAGAAGTGATTTGGCCAGCGTGGCAGGAATGGCTTCAGAAACCCTAATAAGAACTCTTTCAGATTTTAAAAAAGAAGGATTGCTGGAGATCGAAGGCCGAAATATCAAACTTCTGGATGTGGAAGCTCTTAAAAGAATAAGCTAAGTCAATACATTATTTAGAATAATTCAATAACTGATTTTCATCATTTTTTCCGCTCTGCTTCAGGCATATTTTTGCAGGGTAAATAGATGTGACTGATGATGAATATCTTATTGCCCACCGATTTTTCTGCAAATGCCAGAAATGCTGCGGCTTATGCCCTGCAGTTCTTTAAGGATACCCCCTGTAACTTTTACCTGTTACACGTGGTTCCTTTTCCTGCGGAAAAATTGGGATCCAATCATATGAGCATGTCTCCCGATATCAGGGAGAAGTTCAATGAACTGCTCAGTTGGCTCGAGGGTATTAAGAAGAATCCCAATCATCATTTCCACATTTGCTATAAGGCCGATTACCTCATCGAAGCTGTTCGTGAAAAATGCAGCGAAAAGAAGATCGACCTTATCCTGATGGGCACAAAAGGTGCCACCAACAATCAGGGGGTGGTTATTGGCAATCACACTTCAGATGTGATGAGAAAGGTGAAATGTCCCGTATTAGCCATCTCAGAAAATGCCACTTTTAAAGAGCATAAGGAAATCCTATTCCCTACCGACTACAAGATCCATTATGGAAGCAGGATGCTGCGCACTTTGCTCAACCTGGCCTCTTTATCGAATGCAAATGTCAAGATCCTGGAGATCTTTAATTCTGAAAAAGAACCCTCCCAGGAGCAAATGGAGAACAGGGAATTTTTGCAGGATTCGTTCTCTCCTAAAGTACCAGTATTGCAAACCTATTATTCATCAAAACAACACAATCCAAAGAAGATATTCGTAACCAACAGAAATGTGGATATGATCGTGCTTGCGGCTAAAAACCTCAATTTGTGTCAGAAATTTTTACAGAATGACCAGGATGATAATATACCTTTTATCAATCAATTGCCTCTCCTGGTCCTTCACGGTTAGTTAGTGTTATTCATATAGTTATTATTACTTTTTTAATCTGCAGCAGCATCTCTTTGTGAGATGCTGTTTTTTTTTATAATTTGAGGACAATATTGTCCTTTATGACCAGACTCATAACACAGCAGGTTCTTATTAATGACTTTTGTTCCAATAAATTAAACCATCTATTAAGAACAAGTAAAAATAAAGTCATGAAAGAATTAGCATCAAAAACAGTAGCAGACCTGGTAACCGAAAACATCAAAACTGCCCACGTCTTTAAAAAGTACGGAATTGATTTTTGCTGTGGCGGCGGAATAAGTATTGAAAAAGCCTGTGACAAGTACAAAGTAGATTACGACCTGTTGACCGCAGATCTTATGAACGTTGACAAAAGCGATTCAAGAGCTACCAATTATAACAGCTGGGAACTTGATTTTCTTACAGATCATATCATCAATGTTCACCATTCTTATGTAGAAGAGAATATTCCTTTATTGCTTCAATATGCAGACAGGGTGGCGCAGGTACACGGGCATCATTACACCGAATTATTGGAGATAAAGGAACTGGTTAAAGAAGTGGCCGGGGAACTTAGTGCACACATGAAGAAAGAAGAATTGATCCTGTTCCCATTCATCAAGAAAATGGTACAAGCAAAAAAAGAAGGTGCAGAACTGCCTGAAGCTCATTTCGGTACGGTCGACAATCCCATTAAAATGATGGAAGTGGAACATGAGGATGCCGGGGAAGTTTTACGCAGAATTGCAGCTTTGAGCAGCAACTATACTCCGCCTCAAGGGGCCTGTAACACATATAGGGCCTTTTACGCGAAATTAGATGAGTTTGAACAGGATCTGCACCAGCATGTGCACCTTGAAAATAATATCCTGTTCCCCAAATCTCTGCAACTGGAAAAAGAACTAAGAAACGATTAAATTATAATCAACCAATTATTAACTAGCGGAGGTTGTTCTTCATAGCACACATTTGCCGTCGTACCGGTTTTCAACCTGTTAACAGCGACAAAGAATGAACAACCTTCCTTTTATTGTTTACTTATGACTAAAGAAAGAAAGTTGTGGCTTGCCTTCATTCTGGTAACCAGTATTTCATTCGCTATCCTGGGCTATTATGGATTCGAAATCTATCAAAAAGCTCCCCCTCAACCTACCAAAGTTGTAACTACCGAAGGAGAAGTCCTCTTTGAAGGACAGGACATCCTTGACGGTCAAAACGTTTGGCAGAGTATGGGTGGGCAGGAAGTTGGCTCAATTTGGGGCCACGGTGCCTATACCGCTCCCGACTGGACTGCAGATTGGCTGCACAGGGAATCTCTTTTTATCCTGAATCAATGGTCTGAAAAAGAGCATGGCAAAAAGTATGAAGACCTTGCCAGTGAAGATCAGGCTGCTCTTGAACGCCGTCTTAAAGAGGAGATGCGCAAGAACACCTACGATGAAGCTACCGGTACCATTACCGTTTCCCCGTTAAGAGCTGAGGCTGCCGAGCATCTGCATGGGTACTACAAAGGCCTTTTTATGGAGAACCCGGAACTGGATGAGTTAAGGGCGCATTACGCCATTCCAAAAAATGCTATCAAAGACGAGGGACGCATGCGCCAAATGAGCGCTTTCTTCTTCTGGGCTACCTGGGCAACAGTTACAGAAAGACCCGGCAGTGATGTGACTTACACTCATAACTGGCCGCCAGAAGAACTGGTAGGAAACAAACCTACTGGCGACCTGTTGATCTGGACCGGTTTTAGTATCATCTTGTTATTATTCGGTATCGGGGTAATGGTTTTCTACCACGCTAAAATGAAGTCTGAAGAGTCACCCGAAATGCCTGTTGAAGACCCGTTGATGCGTCAAACCATCACTCCTTCTATGGTTGCGGTCAAGAAATACCTTTGGGTAGTAAGCCTTCTTATCCTGGTGCAGGTAACTTTTGGAGTGATCACTGCCCATTACGGAGTGGAAGGAGATGCCTTCTATGGTCTTGACCTGGCAAAGATCCTCCCCTATTCCATATCAAGGACCTGGCACGTACAGCTGGGGATTCTCTGGATCGCGACTGCCTGGTTGGCCACGGGACTTTATATAGCTCCGGCCGTATCGGGACGGGATCCAAAGTTCCAGAAATTGGGGGTAAACTTCCTCTTTATTTGCCTTCTCATCATTGTTGCCGGTTCAATGGCCGGTCAATGGATGGGAGTGATGCAAAAACTTGGACTGGCCGAAAACTTCTGGTTTGGTCACCAGGGTTACGAATATGTTGACCTGGGTCGTTTCTGGCAAATATTCCTGCTTGTGGGGCTTTTCCTGTGGCTGGCATTAATGACCAGACCTCTGATTCCCGTATTGCGCAAAAAGACCTCAGAAAGGAACCTGTTACTCATGTTCCTGGTTTCTTCCGCAGCAATAGCCTTATTCTACGCTGCCGGATTAATGTGGGGAAGACAAACCAATCTGGCCATAGCCGAGTACTGGCGCTGGTGGGTGGTACACCTTTGGGTGGAAGGATTCTTTGAAGTTTTTGCGACCGTTGTAGGTGCCTTCCTTTTCGTAAGACTGGGACTGCTACGCACCAAAACAGCTACCCTAAGTGTGCTGCTGGCTACTGTGATCTTCCTTTCGGGAGGTATCCTAGGAACCTTCCATCACCTTTACTTCAGCGGAACTCCCACCGCCGTTATGGCCCTGGGAGCTACTTTCAGTGCGCTTGAGGTGGTACCGCTAGTTTTGATCGGGATAGAAGCTTATGAAAATTACAGACTTAGTAAAGCCACCAAATGGATAAGCGATTACAAATGGCCTATCTATTGCTTAGTAGCAGTTGCTTTTTGGAACTTCCTGGGAGCCGGGATCTTTGGATTCATCATCAATCCTCCTATCGCTTTATACTACATGCAAGGCTTGAACACCACCGCCGTTCATGCGCATACCGCCCTTTTTGGGGTCTACGGAATGCTGGGAATTGGTTTAATGATGTTCGTATTGAGAAGTATGTACCGTCAACAGGTGTGGAGTGAAAAACTGCTCAAGTTCTCCTTCTGGTCCATCAACATTGGTCTTATCCTAATGGTGGTATTGAGCGTCCTCCCAATTGGACTTTTACAAACGGTAGCCAGTGTGAACGAAGGAATGTGGTACGCCCGTTCTGCCGAATTCATGCAACAACCGGGAATGGATACTTTGCGTTGGCTTAGAGTCATTGGAGATACGATCTTTGCGGTAGGCCTCGTTGCTTTCGTCTATTTCGTTTTCTCGCTCAACAGCAAAAAGAAACAGGTGCAGACAGAAAGAATTGAGAAAGAAGAGCCTGTTCTTGATGAAGTAGAATAAAACAGAATCAAATAAAAACTGTCCGGAATAGTGGAAATTGCTCTTGCTGTCCCGGACAGTTCTTTTTACCCAACGATTAACTTTAGGAAGAACACCTTCTAATTTCCTATTTTTAGCACATGATAGATCTGAAAAAGCACACCCTCATCGCCCTGGGGTATTTTCTTCTTGCGGCTTTGCTTGGGGTTTTCCTGAGATTTTTCTTTGTTACATCAATTCCGGCCAACTTCAGGTACGTGGTGCACGCGCATTCGCACATCGCTTTGCTGGGTTGGGTTTATCTGGGACTGAGCACCCTCATCTATAAAATGTATTTTTCCGAAGCTAGTAACGGGAAAACCTACAGGCGTATTTTTTGGTTCACCCAGGTCACCTTACTGGGCATGTTATTCACTTTCCCATTCACGGGATATGCCGCTCTGTCTATCACATTTTCAACACTGTTCCTTTTTGCCTCTTATCTCTTTACCTGGTTCGTGCTGAAAAAAACACCTGATAAACACCGAAACACCAACCATTTCAGATGCATAAAAGCGGCGCTTTGGTACCTCGTCATTTCCAGTATTGGTCCCTGGGCTATTGGCGGAGTCATGGCTACTTTGGGTCAAACATCTATTTGGTACAAAATTTCCATCTATTTTTACCTGCATTTCCAGTACAATGCATGGTTCATCTTTGCTCTCTGCGGAATCCTATTCTTTTTTCTCACAAAGAGAGGATTTACTATTGAAAAAAGCGATTTTAACCGCTTCTTTTATTTACTGAACGCGGGAATTATTCTCAGCTTCTTTTTGTCTGTACTTTGGGTAGAACCTCATTGGATCTTCTATGGCCTGGCTGCGCTGGGTGCAGTTTTACAGCTTATGGCATTTATGGAATTCTTCGGAATACTCCGACCTCTGAAAGAACATTCGAAACTGCATTTTTCAGCATTTATAAAACTACTGCTGAAGATCGCTGCACTCCTGCTGGTGGTCAAGATCATCATGCAGCTGTTCTCTGCCCATCCTTTTTTTGCAGAACTGGCCTTCACTTATACCGATTTTGTCATTGGTTACCTCCACTGGACCTTTCTTGGACTGATAAGCATCACGCTTTTTGCTTTTTTCAAGATCGCAGGGCTGGCAAAGATCTCGAAGCTCGCATTCTGGATCTATTTTGCCGGGTTCACCATTTCTGAAGTTTTGATCTTCTACAAAGGTGCTTCTATCTGGTTAGGATTGCCATTATTCCCGAATTACTTTACCATTCTGGTGGTGGTAAGCAGCCTGCTCCCGCTTTCCCTTCTCCTTATCCTCCTCAAAAACCTGTTAAGTAAACAGTAAAATTCTCCCAAAGAAAGAGGATTTATCACTCCATTAACGCACTCAAAGACTGTACTTTATTAACTTATAGACATGAGGAATTCAGCAATTTTTTATGTCGTAATTACCACGGTTCTTTTGGTGGCAGTTGCCGTTATGGTCTTCTTTAACATTGCTTATGATCTCATCTTCTATACTGTCTTAGCCGGACAGGCCTGGTGGCTCCTCACCATTTACAAGGTCCTTACAGATGATTATTCCACAGATAAGACCTTTGACGATTGGTATGAGGATCATCCTATAGGCAGAGAATGATCAATGTTATCTAATATAAATCTTCTGGATCATGAAAACATGTCTTCTTTTAATAAGCTTCATGATAACAGGGATGCCAATAACCAGGGGCCAAACTTTTCAGCTTGATAATCCGGCTTCCACTTTATTGATAAACGGCTCCTCATCCCTTCATGACTGGGAGATGGTGGCTACAAAAATATCAGGAACCATTGAGGTCTCCACAGCAGATCTTGAAATTAAAACCATACATAGCCTCAGCATGTCGGTTGATGCTAAAAGTCTTGACGGCGGAAAGAAAGGAATGAATAAAGACGCTTTTGAAGCCCTTAAAGCCGGGACTTACGAAAACATCACTTTTGAATTTCTGGAACTTCAGGAAATAAATTGCTCTCCCGAAGTATGTCAACTGAATCTTCGCGGCAATTTGACGGTAGCAGGTACCAGCAGAATTATTGAGGTCACCTGTGATGCAGACCTTTCAGAGAACAAAATCAAATTATCAGGCAGGAAAGCTTTAAAAATGACCGATTTCAATGTAAAACCTCCAAAAGCCTTCCTGGGTCTTCTCAAGGCTGATGATGATGTGACAGTGGAATTTGAACTGGAGTTCGAAGAGAACCAGAGTGTTTCACCCTGAATTTATTTCAGGTGGTTGCTTCTTCGGAAACAGTAGAGGCTGAAATAGTTCAGCATAACGAAAAGAAGAAAACATAACGGTGGAAACTGATCCAGGTCATATTTTATAATCCTCTCATTTTCAATATTTGCAGCCGGTACGAAACGAGCAATTTATTTTTATGGAGGATCTTTCCTGTTATCACTGCGGTGATACGATAAAGACATGCATCACTTTTGATGAGAAATCTTTTTGTTGCAATGGCTGCAAAACCGTGTATGAAATATTTTCAGAGAACGGGTTGGCTTCTTATTACGACCTGGACGCAGCACCCGGGGCAGCTCCCGAAAAATTCGAAGGAAAATTCGACTTTTTGGGCAATGAGCAGATCGCGGAAAAACTGCTGGAATTCAATGATGGCAACACACAGATCATTTCCCTGTACATTCCGCATATTCACTGCAGCTCCTGTATATGGATCCTGGAGAACCTCAATAAATTAAAGCCCGAGATAAGTTCTTCGCAGGTGGATTTTCCAAAGAAGAGCATACGCATCACCTGGAATTCTACAAAGTTAAGTTTAAAGGAGCTGGTGCTGTTCCTGAGCAGTATTGGATATGCCCCGTATATAAGTCTTGACGACACCGAGAGCGCGAAGAAAAAGATCGATCGAAGCATTATTTATAAACTGGGAGTCTCCGGTTTCGCATTTGGAAATGTCATGTTCCTCTCCTTTCCAGAATATTTCGAGGTCAACGAGTTCTGGCTCGATCAATATAAAGGACTTTTCAGGTGGTTGATGTTCGCTTTCTCGCTGCCGGTGGTTTTTTATGTGGCACAGGATTATTTTATTTCCGCTTATAAAGGTTTGCGGGCAAAGATCCTTAATATTGACGTGCCTTTAGCCCTCGGAGTAGTTGTTCTATTTGTAAGAAGTACGCTGGAGATCATTTTTGACTGGGGCACCGGCTTCTTTGACAGTCTTACTGGACTGGTATTTTTTCTTACCCTCGGAAAGTTCTTTCAGCAAAAGACCTATAATTTCCTTTCTTTTGAAAGGGATTACAAATCGTATTTTCCCATTGGTATCACTCGCATCACTTCCGAAGGAAAAGAGGAAAGCGTTCACGTGAATGAGATCAAAAAGGGCGACCGAATTCTCATAAGGAACGAGGAACTTATCCCGGTTGACGGGATCCTCATCAATGGAAACGCCCGCATCGATTACAGTTTCGTGACAGGGGAATCTGAGGCGGTCCAAAAAGAATCCGGCGACAAGCTTTTTGCCGGTGGCCGACAGGTTTCGGGGATCATCGAGATGGAGGCTTTAAAATCTGTCTCCCAAAGTTACCTTACAAAGCTGTGGAGCAATGATGTTTTTCAAACCAAAAAAGAAGATTCCTTTACTTCCTTGATCAATAACATCAGTCAATATTTTACGATAGTGTTGCTGGTGATCGCTTTCTCGGCAACGGCTTTCTGGACTTTTAAAGATATTTCGATCGCCGTAAATGTCTTCACCGCAGTCCTTATTATCGCCTGTCCCTGTGCTCTGGCGATGTCGACCCCTTTTACACTGGGGAATTTGCTGCGCATCTTTGGAAATAAGAAGTTCTACCTCAAGAATGCCGGGGTGATAGAGCAGCTGGCAAAGGCAGACACGCTGATCTTTGACAAAACCGGTACGATCACCTCGAATAAAAAGAGCAGCATTAGTTACGAAGGAATTAAACTTTCTGCGGAAGAGGAATCCTTGCTAAAGAATACCCTCAGGGCCTCCAACCACCCTCTTAGCCGCACGCTTTACGATATGCTGGCCGAATATGAGATCTCACCGCCAAAAGAATTTCGGGAGGTTACCGGGAAAGGAATTGAAGCCTTTTACAACCAGAGCGCGATGAAAGTAGGTTCGGCCGAATTTGTTGGTAATACTTCGGCTGTGGCTACTTTGAACACGTCTGTTCACGTTAGCTCAAACAACGAATACAAAGGCCGGTATATCTTCTATAATGAATACCGGGAGGGCGCAAAAGAGCTTTTTGAAGAGCTTGGCCGGGAGCATCACCTGTCGATACTTTCGGGTGACAATGAAGGGGAAAAAGTAAGGCTGGAAAAGTTGCTTCCGCAGAAAACCGAAATGCACTTTAACCAGAAGCCGGAGGATAAACTGGAATACATAAAAACCTTACAGAAAAAGGGTCAAAAAACCATCATGGTGGGAGACGGCCTCAACGATGCCGGTGCACTGGCGCAAAGCGAGGTGGGAATTGCCATTTCAGAGAACGTGAACGTCTTCTCCCCTGCCTGTGATGCTATCCTGGATGCTTCGGCCTTTGGAAAGCTCTTTGGCTTCATCAAAGCTTCCAAAGCAGCCATAAAAGTGATCAAAATAAGTATGGTACTTTCTTTCCTCTATAATATTGTGGGCCTCTATTTTGCAGTTACCGGGCAGTTATCCCCCATCATTGCCGCGATCCTGATGCCGCTGAGTTCCATCAGCATCATTGTCTTTACTACGGTATGTACTAATTTAATTGGAAGGAAAATTTAGTGATCTCTTCACAGAGAGCCAAAAAAGTCGCTTTTAAAAGCGGCTTTTTTGGCTCCAGTTTTCAGGAAATTCATCTTAAATTCCATCGTTCTTCCTTATCTTTAGAAGACGATAGGATCGTTTGATCACCCGCTGTTCCCCCAGGCGCTAAAACTACAAAGTCATGGCGGAAATGGAGTGGCATCGCAAGACAGTAGACGAAGTCTATGCCGAACTGAACAGTTCCCCCGAAGGACTTTCCCAAAAAGAAGTATCTGAAAAGGTTTCAAAGTATGGCAGGAACGTCTTACCTACCAAAAAAAGGGTCACGCTCTTTAAGATCATCCTGGACCAGTTTTTAAGTCCGCTTATTTATGTCCTGCTTGCCGCAGCGGTTCTGGCTTTGGTGTTAAAAGAATATTCAGACGCCGGTTTCATCTTTCTGGTTCTTATCCTGAATGCAGTGATAGGCGCTTACCAGGAATACAAGGCAGAGGCCAAGGCTTCGGCCCTGGAAGACATGATCAAGATCAAAGTGAAGGTAAAAAGGGATGATAAGATCCAGGTGGTGGACAGTGAAGAACTGGTACCCGGCGATATTGTGATGCTGGAATCGGGTAATAAAGTACCGGCAGACATCAGGATAATTAGGGAAAACAATCTTACTGCCGAAGAGGCTATCCTCACCGGGGAATCCATGGCGATCGATAAAAAGAGCGAAGTTCTTGAAGCCAAAGAACCACCTGTTGCCGAAAGATTCAATATGCTTTTTGCAGGAACCACGATCACCACGGGAAGAGGAACCGGTTTGGTGGTTTCTATCGGTCTGGATACAGAGATCGGAAAGATAGCTTCTTCCTTAAAGGAACTGGTCACGGGAAAACCTCCACTGGTGAAGAGAATGGAAATTTTCACCAGGAGGATCAGTTACATTGTATTGGGGGCCAGCGTATTCTTGGGAGTAATAGGATATTTTAGCGGGATCCCGCTAAGGGAAATATTTTTCTTTGTGGTAGCAGTAGCGGTTTCGGCTATTCCTGAAGGCTTGCCTATTGCCATGACCGTAGCGCTCTCCATTGGAGCTTCAAGAATGGCAAAACGAAATGTCATTATTCGAAAGCTTACTGCAGTTGAAGGCCTGGGCAGCTGTACCTTTATCGCCACTGACAAAACTGGAACTCTCACCGTTGATCAGCAAACCGCGCGAAATGTTGTTCTTCCCGGTCCTATTGTTTACAAGATCACCGGCGAAGGATACAACGGAGAAGGCGTGATCATTTCACCTGAAGAAAATGAGATCACCTGGGGCGAATCGGGTTCCTTCGACGTCCTCCTACAGGCCTTAACGGTGTGCAATGAAGGGGAACTCATTAAAGAAGATGGCAGCTGGAGCTATGCCGGCGATCCTATTGATGTTGCCCTGCTAAGCCTTTCTTATAAAGCCGGTACCACCCCCAAAAAGATCCTGGAGAAATTAAAAAAAATTAGCGAGGTACCTTTTGAGTCTGAAAGACAGTACGCCGCGGTCTATTACCAAACAGAAGGTTCAGAGAAATTAAAAATCGCCGTCAAAGGCGCCATTGAAAGGATAAAGGAACATATTGACCCTCAGCAGTACCGGGAACTTTTGAAAGAATCGGTACGTCATGCAGAGAACGGGTACAGGATCATCGCTGTTGGCGGGGGCAGCGTGAAAGAAGTATTGCCAGTAGGGGAACTGCCTCCAATGAACCTGCTGGGATTCATAGCCCTTATTGATCCCTTGCGGCCTGAAGCAAAACCGGCGGTAGAAGCCTGTCATGCGGCCGGAGTAGAGGTGGCGATGGTAACCGGAGATCATCCTGCAACTTCCTTTGCCATTGCACAGGAAGTAGGCATTGCAAAAAATAAAGAGCAACTTATCACCGGAACCGAACTGAAGGAGATAACCAGCAAGGGAAATGAAGCCTTTCAGGAAGTACTCAGTTTCAAGCGCGTGTTCTCCCGGGTTTCTCCCCAACAAAAACAGAGCATTGTGCAGTCCCTCAGGGATTCGGGACATTTTATTGCTGTAACAGGAGACGGGGTTAACGATGCTCCTGCCCTCAAAACGGCAAATATTGGTGTCGCCATGGGATACGGGACAGATGTGGCCAAAGACACCTCTTCCATCATTATTAGTGATAACAATTTTGCCTCTATCAAGGCAGGAATTGAAGAAGGAAGGTATACTTACAGCAATCTCAGAAAGATCATTTACCTTCTCATTTCAACGGGAGCGGCAGAGTTAATCACCATAGGCCTGGCGCTGGCCTTTATGCTGCCTCTACCTTTTCTGCCGGTACAACTTCTATGGCTTAACCTGGTCACTAACGGAATCCAGGATGTTGCCCTTGCCTTCGAAGCAGGTGAAAAGAAGGTAATGCGCATGCCTCCTCGTAAACCCGAAGAATCGATTTTTGATCCTTTAATGATCAGACAGACACTGGTATCTGCCACGGTGATTAGCCTGCTCGCTTTTGGTCTTTGGTACCATCTGCTCAACAACTTGAACTGGGAAGAATCTGTTGCCAGGAATGCGGTGCTCATGCTTATGGTCCTGTTGCAAAATTTCCATGCCCTCAACTGCCGTTCAGAAACAAGATCGGTTTTTCGTATCCCAATCAGCAACAACTATATTTTGATCTTTGGAATTCTGGTCGCACAGGGTATTCACATTCTGGCGATACATATCCCCTTCATGCAAGACCTGCTTTCTTTAAACACCATTGGCAGTAGAGAATGGCTCCTGTTGTTCTTTACGGCTGCCATCATCCTGCTGGCTATGGAAATATTCAAGCTCTATGTTCGGAAAAGAAATCTTGATAAACAGCATCAAAACTCATTTTTTAACCAATAAAAACCAACAACAATGACAACAGTAAACCTTTATCTCACTTTCAACGGCAATTGCCGTGAAGCATTCGAATTTTATAAAGATGCCTTTGGAGGGGAATTCGATTATCTGGGAACCTTCGCAGAAATGCCTCCCCGGGAGGACGCGCCGCCGCTTCCCGATTCTGAAAAAGACAAGATCATGCACGTAAGCCTTCCCATAAGTGATGAAACTTCTTTAATGGGCAGTGATACTTCCGAAGCTTTTGGTGACCCGGTAAAAGCAGGCAATAATTTCTCGGTTTCTGTCAATACCGACAGCACAGAGGAGGCCGACGACCTTTTCAATAAACTTTCTGAAGGCGGGAAAATCATCATGCCTCTCGAAAAGACCTTTTGGAGCCCTTACTTCGGAATGTTTACGGATAAATTTGGCATCAACTGGATGATAAATGTGGACCTCGGAGAGAATGTGTGATCATCATCAAAAAGTACTGCCCGAAAGAACATTTTCTTCCGGGCAGTACTTTATTAATCCTCTTGAAATTTAAAATAAAATCCTAACAGGAGTCATTAAAAATCCTTCATTTTCCGGATCCCATACCATAGGATCTGTATCTTCAAACACGCCTCGCTCTCCAGTATCATCATGTAATACCAGCCATAATACATCTCCTCGTTGGACAAATTCCCAAATCCATATAGTTACCTGTTCGTGCTTTTTTACTTCAAGCAGCTCAGAACCTCCAATGATTTCATTAGGGCCATCAACACCCCAATCGTAGGCCATTATCCACACCGTATCGCTCTCGAGTAATCCTTTTATTAGGTTAAGATCTATCTCTATTACTTTAAGCGAATCCCAGAAAGGACCGGTAGTAAGAGTTTGATCTTCCACGGTTATCCAATAATCAGAATATTCCGGTTTCATATACATGGAGAACTGTTGGGATACTTCTACATCCCACCTTTTTAAAGGCACATCAATACCCGTCTGCCCATCCCAGTCAAATATGCCATTTTCGTTCACATCCACATGTAACATAGCTAAAAAAATTTCTGTGTTTTCCAAAGCAGGAGATTCTGCCAACGCAACGGTCAGATCTTTATGTATTCCTTCTTCGAAGAAAGAATATCCCAATAATTCTTCCCTTTGGTCGGTATAACGATAGATCGCGACCCACCCGTCATGATTCAATTGAATATAATCAATCGATACGGTTCCATCTTCAAAGATCTGGTTCCCAACTTTTAAAGAACCTTGTGGAGTAAAAACGGGTTCCCTGCCCCCACCATCATCTTCACTACAGGAAAGCAGAAGCACTCCTGCAAACAAAGCCCAGCGCAGTAATTTTGTTTTCATAGCTTTATCATTTAAGAAACTTACAATATTATCTCATTTGCGCCTAATCCATAGTTAACCAACTGATAATTAACTTTTTAACTTTCATTCATTGAAACTCATTTGCCAGGAAAAACAACTTTGATCTATAAAAAAACAGCCGGGAAGAAATATTCTTCCCGGCTGCAGTATCTCGATCTGAAAAATTACATTCTAATTTGAAACTTCCTGGTGAATTGCGGTTACGGTTTCTTCATTATCCACTCCCAGTCCTTCCTGCTGGTGCACCAGGACACCTTCCTCATCAAAAACGCTGATGATGTTGGAGTGTGAAAAATCAATGGGGGAGATCTTCTTATAGCTCACTGCAAGTACAGCCGCGAATTCCCGGGTATCTTCAGGGGTTCCTCTAAGGAACATCCAGTGATCGTCGGTCATTAAGTTCTCTTCTGAGAATTTCTTCAGGCGTTGCGGGGTATCGGTTTCAGGATCGATGCTCACCATGATGAACTTCACCTTATCCAGGTCCTTTTCGGGCACCTGTTTCTCAATGTTCCGCATATCTGCAACAAGTCTTGGACATGCAGCCTTACACGAGGTGTAGATCATCACCATCACCAGCACATTGCCTCGCAGGTCCTTTAACTCAATATTCTCATTTTCCTGGGTGGTCCAGGTTGAAGGCAGATTGTAAATAGAAAGTTCGGGCAGCTCTTTAGTAAGGTCCAAAACGGCTCTATTTTCAGCTATTTCCTTCACCTCTTCCTTTTTTGTCTCCCCGTTATTACAGGCTGTCATCAATCCAAATACGCTTAATAATAAGATCAGTTTTTTCATTTTCCTTGTTTTAAAGAACTTCGGGTTTTACATCCTGTACACACCTAAAGCCCAGGTTCTTTATTGAATATTTCGCTTTCATACTTCCGCGGAAGGCATACCGCATAAAGGCCGCATAGTTCATCAAGTCTGTGGCACCAACTGCAGCCGCACCGCAAAAAAGGTTGTTCTCCCCGGTACTGTCCTGCCGGGACTCGCCGGTGATCAATACCGAATTGAAATCCAGCGTCCACTCCCATACCAGCCCGTGAAGGTCATAAACGCCCCAGTAGTTCTTAAAGGTCTGCCCTATGCGGTTCTTATAAGTGTTGGGGGTTTCATACCAGCCAAGAATGAACTTGTTATAAGAGTTATCTTCCCTGGCATCGGCATTTTCTTTATCGGCCATGGCCACATATTCCCATTCATCTACGGTTGGCAACCTTTTGCCCTGGCACTCACAATAATTTTTCGCGGCATACCAGGAAACATTGGTTACAGGAGCATCGGCCAGCTGACCTTCTCCCAGGGTTTCATCATCTTTCCAGCCTTTCAGGTAATTCTCGTCTGCAAAAAGCTTTTTAACCCGGGAACGTTTCCACTGTGGATTTTCCTTTACGAACTTCTGAAATTCAGCATTGGTAACAGGATAGACATCCATTAGAAAGTCACCTACAGGGATCTCGGTCTTTGTTCCGTAGAGAGGAACAAACTCCCCTCCCTCGATCTTCACCATTGAATCAGACTGGCCATAAACCTGGCTCTGAATCAATACCGTGAAGCAAATGACCAATCTGATTAAACTTTTCATTTTCCTGAAATTTAAATTATTGTATTATTTTCTCGACTTCACCATTTCGGTGGTCACTTCTGTCTTATTGTTCCCCCAGTTGTTATAAACATAGGTAAGCACGGCAGCAACATCCTCATCAGAGATATTTTGCTTTGGCATGGCGCTGTTGTAAACATTTCCATTCACCTCAACTTTACCTGAAAGACCGAATTTAACTACTTCAATTGCCCTGTGCACATCTGCATTCAGGTAATCTGAAGCCGCAAGCGGAGGGAAGGCATTAGGAATACCGGCACCTGTAGCCTGGTGGCAGGCAAGACAGTTCTGGGTGTACACCTGTTTACCTCTTTCCATTTTTTCCGCCATAGATGCTTCGGCTACCGGAGCAGATTCGGTTTCTTCTGAAACTTCTGCAGAAGCAGTACTGGTTGGATTGTAAACTTTTTCAGCGATCTTTCCGCCAAATACTTTTTCGTTCTCTTCTCCTTCAACTTTAAGGATACCTAAAGCTCCTTTGTTGAAAGCTCTGAAGATAGAATGATCTACCAGCACCAGGTTACCGGGAACATCAACTTTGAATTCCACGATGGCGGCACCACCGGCAGGGATCAAAGTAGTCTGAACATTCTCATTAATAAGGTCTCCACCTTCAACATGAACTTTGTCAAAGATCTCCCCGATCACGTGGAAGGAAGAAACCAGGTTTGGCCCCCCATTACCCACGAATAATCTCACAGTCTCGCCAACTTTGGCAGTTAAGGCGTTGTCTCCGGTGAGGCCACCTACTTTTCCATTGAACACCACATAATCGGCATCTTCATCAACCGCTTTTTCCATACTAAAGGCTTGCAGACCTCTTTCTCCGTTCTCACCTTCGGTATAAAAATCTCCCTGCATTACATAATATTCTTTGTCAACAGGTTCAAGTCCGCCTTCCGGCTCAACAAGGATAAGTCCATACATTCCGTTTGCAATGTGCATTCCAACAGGCGCAGTAGCACAGTGGTATACATATAGACCCGGATTCATTGTTTTAAAGGTAAATACCGCTTCGTGACCCGGAGCAACGAAAGAAGATTCAGCTCCCCCACCTGGGCCGGTCACCGCGTGAAGGTCAATGTTGTGAGGCAGTTTACTGTCTGGATGGTTCTTTAAGTGGAATTCGATTTCATCTCCTACTCTTGTACGTATGAAGCTTCCGGGTACGGTACCGTCAAAGGTCCAGTATACATAACTAACGCCGTCACTCATTTCCATTTCCTTTTCAACCACCTCCATATTTACTATGAGTTTTGTGGCTGCTCTTTTTCCAACAGGACGTGGAACCATAGGTGGCGCAGTTAGTTCTGCTTCACTTTCACCATATACTTTCATTTTTTCAGGCTGTTCTTTGGCCGCCACGGCTTTTTCACAAGATGATAGGACGCCGGCTAAAAGAGCGGCTGCAAAAAACAGGTAAACCAGTTTCAATTTAGATGTTTTAGAATTTTTCATGATCAGATTTTTAAAAGTCAATTTTAATTTCAGACACAAATGTCCTAATTGAGTTTTGGTCTTGACATGAGCGTAATCATGTATCAATGAATTTTTTAGGATTCCTGTTTTTTTTGAAAACCTGATCGAGGTCATATTTAGAGAAAACATACCCTTTTAGATTTGCCCCCTGATAAAATAGGTATGAGCGTAATCTATTTGTTACTGACAGTAAGCATTACTGTAGCGGTATTCTTTTTCATTGTTTTTATCCTGGCCGTAAGGAAAGGACAATTCGATGATGATTATACCCCTTCGGTACGTATGCTGTTTGAAGATGAGCTTGTCAAAGAAAACACAAACAAATCCAGTAAACATTAACAAAGAGAATCAAGTATGGAATTGCAACAGTTCTATTACGACAACAAGATCGTAAAAAACTTTCTGTATGCCACCCTGTTTTGGGGCGTGGTGGGAATGTCAGTAGGCCTTTTACTGGCCTTCATGTTTTTATTCCCAAATCTTACCGATGGTATTTCATGGCTTAGCTTTGGCCGCCTTCGTCCCTTACATACCAACGCGGTAATTTTTGCCTTTGTAGGGAATGCCATTTTCGCCGGAGTCTACTACTCCACTCAGCGCCTGCTTAAGGCCAGGATGTACAGTGACATCCTGAGTAAGATCAACTTCTGGGGCTGGCAGGCGATCATTGTTGGCGCTGCTATTACCTTACCAATGGGTTTCACCAGTTCTAAAGAATATGCCGAACTGGAATGGCCTTTTGACATCGCAATTGCAGTGGTTTGGGTAGTTTTTGGATGGAACCTTATCGCTACCATCTTTAAAAGAAGACAGCGTCACCTGTATGTTGCGATCTGGTTTTACATAGCCACCTTCGTAACGGTAGCCGTTCTTCATATTTTTAACAGTCTCGCGATCCCGGTAGGATTGTTCAAAAGTTATTCAGTTTACGCCGGAGTGCAGGATGCCCTGGTACAGTGGTGGTACGGACATAATGCCGTTGCATTCTTCCTCACCACGCCATTCCTTGGGCTTATGTATTATTTTGTACCTAAAGCAGCCAACAGACCCGTTTATTCCTATAAACTTTCTATCATTCACTTCTGGTCCCTGATCTTTATTTATATCTGGGCAGGACCTCACCACTTATTGTATTCTTCATTGCCAGACTGGGCGCAGAACCTTGGGGTTGCCTTTTCTGTAATGCTGTTGATGCCTTCCTGGGGAGGTATGATCAACGGATTGCTTACCCTGCGCGGAGCATGGGATAAAGTAAAAGCAGATCCTGTTCTTAAGTTCATGGTAGTAGCCATAACCGGTTATGGAATGGCCACTTTTGAAGGGCCAATGCTTTCCCTCAAAAATGTGAATGCCATCGCTCACTTTAGTGACTGGGTTATTGCACACGTTCACGTGGGAGCACTTGCATGGAACGGTTTCTTAACCTTTGGTATGGTGTACTGGCTGGTACCAAGAATGTTCAAGACAAAATTGTTCTCCATTAAACTCGCCAACACCCACTTCTGGGTTGGTACGCTGGGGATCATTCTCTACGCGTTGCCTATGTATGTTGCGGGATTTGTTCAGGCTTCCATGTGGAAACAGTTCAATCCTGACGGTACTCTTGTTTACGGAAACTTTCTTGAAACCGTAACCGAGATCATGCCTATGTACTGGTTCAGGGCAATTGGAGGAAGTATGTATATCTGTGGAATGTTCATCTTGCTATACAACGTCTACCGAACCATTAGATCAGGATCTGAAGTAACCGATGAACTGGCCGAAGCAGCTCCGCTTCAAAAGATCAGCAAAAGAAGGCTGGCAGGGGAAGGATTCCATACCTGGCTGGAAAGAAAACCGGTCCAGTTGACCATCCTTGCTACCATCGCCATTCTTATTGGAGGTATTATCCAGATCGTCCCTACTATACTTGTGAAATCGAATATTCCTACCATCAC
Source organism: uncultured Flavobacteriaceae bacterium (assembly GCA_964572365.1). Taxonomy (GTDB): domain Bacteria; phylum Bacteroidota; class Bacteroidia; order Flavobacteriales; family Flavobacteriaceae; genus Salinimicrobium. The sequence goes on from CAZNFK010000028.1 coordinate 19,428, forward strand.
CAGTGTGAAACCATATACTCCTTTGGAACTGGAAGGTCGTGACATTTACATCAGGGAAAGCTGTGTTTCCTGCCACTCGCAGATGATCCGTCCTTTCCGAAGCGAAGTGGAACGTTATGGAGAATATTCCAAAGCCGGGGAATATGTTTATGACCACCCGTTCCTTTGGGGAAGTAAACGTACCGGTCCCGATCTTATGAGGATTGGCGGGAAATATTCAGATAACTGGCATTTTAACCACATGTATGACCCTCAAAGTACTTCGGCAGGCTCTATTATGCCAGGGTATAAGTGGTTGATCACAGACGAGGACGATCGTTCCAACATTGAAGCAAAAATGCGTGTCATGGTGAAACTGGGTGTCCCTTACACCGAAGAGGAGATCGCCAACGCGCAGGCAGCTATGGAAGCACAGGCGACTCAAATTGAGCAGAACCTGTACAATGATCCCGATTTTGTGGCCACCTATGAGGCCGATAAGCAATATGCAGAAGAGAACGGACTCGATTTCGTGGAAATGAAAGATCGCGAGATCGTTGCTCTTATCGCCTACATTCAGCGCTTGGGAACCGACATCAAGATCAAAGAACCTGAAACCTCAACAACTTCAAACTAAGACATCATGTTAAAATTCATAAAAGGCCATATGGAGACCATAGCGGGAATTGAGATCTACCCGATCCTTTCCCTGCTCATCTTCTTTATCTTCTTCGTATTGCTTTTCTGGTGGGTGTTTACCGCCAAAAAAGACTACATCCAAAATATGGAACAGATCCCTTTAGAAACTGAAAACGACCAGATATTATGAGACATGCAATCCCCGCCTGGATAAGAATACCGGTCATCTTTTTGATGATCGTTGGCGGAATGGAGTTCTTCATTGACTCCGGAGATCAATTCGCCTTTATTAAATACCCAATGTTGCAGTTGGCCCTGTTATTCATCCTGCTGTTACTTATTTCTGCTGAAATAGTTTTGGCAGCTTTTGAAAACATCCTTTTTAAATCTCTTTCTTCCGAAGCCAAAGAAAAATATATGGCTGCCCATGAAAAGAGAATGGAGAAGTATGACCTCAAAAAGCTTTACAGAAAGCTGATGGGAACACGTCCAATTTCCGAAGAAAGAGACCTGGAACTGGACCATAACTATGACGGGATAAAGGAGCTTGACAACAAGCTCCCGCCGTGGTGGCTTTATTCCTTCTACGTTTCTATTGTTTTTGCTGCAGGATACATGGTTTACTACCATGTGTTGGACGGCGACTCGCAGCTCATGGAATATGAGCAGGAAATGGCCGCTGCACAGGAAGCCATAGAAGAATATAAAAAGAACGCGCCCGACCTTATCGATGCTGAAACTGTAGTGGCACTTACAGACCCTGCCGAGCTTGAAAAAGGAGCCTCGATCTACCAAACTAACTGTATGGCCTGCCACGCAGGTGACGGTGGCGGTGGAATTGGGCCGAATTTAGCCGATGAGCACTGGATCCTTGGCGGCGGAATTAAAAATGTGTTTCACACCATTAGTGAGGGAGGACGTTCAGGAAAAGGTATGATCGCCTGGAAATCTTCCCTGTCACCAACAGAAATTCAACAGGTCGCCAGTTACGTGTTAAGTCTGCAGGGAACAACGCCTGCAAACCCGAAAGAAGCCGAAGGGGACGTGTGGAGAGCAGAGTAATCTGAAATAAAATTTAAAGAAAAAAGTGGACAACAGAAGTGACAATTACCGGGACAGGATAGGCACCATGAACGAAGAAGGAAAGCGGGCGTGGGTGTATCCAAAAAAACCGGTGGGTAACTTCTACAAGTACCGCACCTGGTTCACCTGGTTCCTGCTTATTTTTCTCATTGCCTCGCCTTTTATTCACATAAACGGCAACCAGTTCATGATGTTCAATGTGGTGGGACGGGAATTCTATATTTTCGGATTTCCGTTCTGGCCACAGGATTTTTACATAGGCGTAACGGCTATGATCATTGGCGTCCTGTTCATCACTCTCTTCACAAATGCCTTCGGAAGGATCTTCTGCGGATGGATCTGTCCGCAGACCATTTTTATGGAAATGGTCTTCCGGAAGGTGGAGTACTGGATAGAAGGAGACCGGGGAGCACAGATGAGGCTAGACAAGCAGGAATGGAATGCAGATAAGATCAGAAAAAAAGGGTTCAAATGGTTCATCTTTTTCCTTATTTCCTTCGGTATCGCGAATGTCTTCCTGGCTTACCTGGTAGGCAGCAAAAGACTGTTGCAGTACGTTACCGAAGGACCAATTGAGAACCTGAGCACCTTCACGGCCCTGATGATCTTTACAGGTGTCTTTTATTTCATATTCGCCTGGTTCCGGGAACAGGTATGCACCATAGCCTGCCCTTACGGAAGGCTGCAAAGTGTGCTTCTTGACAACAAATCTGTTGTAGTAGCTTATAACCACAAACGAGGGGAAAGGGAAAAAGGACGTTCTAAATTCAAAAAGAACGAGAACCGGGCAGAGCTTGGAAAAGGGGATTGTATCGACTGTTCCCAATGTGTGCAGGTATGCCCCACGGGTATAGACATTAGGAACGGCACCCAGCTGGAGTGTATCAACTGTACCGCCTGCATTGATGCCTGTGATGCGATGATGGAAAAGGTCGATCTACCCAAAGGTTTGATCGGGTATTATTCCGAAGAGGATATTGAGAAAGAGAGGAGTTTTACTTTCACACCCAGGATGAAAGGTTATGCAGCCATTTTATTTGTTCTGGTGGGAGTACTTTCCGGCATGTTGTTCATAAGGAGTGATGTTGAAGCTACTATTCTAAGGCTTCCGGGGCAGTTGTATGAAGCAAAGGAAGGAAACATGATCAGCAATGTCTACACTTTCAAGCTGATCAATAAAACCTCGGGAAGTTTTGAAAATGTGCATTTCGAGCTGCTTTCCCACGAAGGAAAAATTGAATCTGTTACCCACCAGGATATTATAGTACCCGAAAAAGGGCTTGCAGAAGGAACTTTATTTATAGAGATCAACAAAGCGCTGCTCAAGGATGAAAAAAGCAATGTGGAGATAGGAATTTACAGCGATGAAAAATTGATAGAGACTACCAGCACCAATTTTATGGGGCCACGAAGTTTCAGGTAATAAAATAAACATATAAAGATGAAAATAAATTGGGGTACAGGTATCGTCCTGGCAATTGCAAGTTTTGTAACATTTATCCTGTACCTGGTGATTACCATGAGCACAGATGACTCCTTTAGCCATGACCTGGTAACAGAAGAATACTATAAAACAGAACTGGAATTCCAGGAGCAACTGGATAAAGAAACCAATGCCCGGAATCTTTCAGAAAACCTCAACATTGAAAAAACTGCTGATGGGCTTATTATAAGTTTTCCAGAAGACCTGGACCCTTCAGCAATAAAAGGAAAAATGTTCCTTTACCGGCCGTCAAACAAGCAACTGGACAGTGAAATTCCTCTTTCATTGTCCTCTCATCAATTGCTCGTACCTGATAACCGCTTGGTGGGCGGCCGCTGGAACATTAATATTGACTGGGCCTACGGCAAAGAGTCCTATTTTTACAAAGAAGAGATCAACTATTAATGCTTTTGTCGGCATTCATATTCGGGATCCTGGGAAGTTTCCACTGCGTGGGCATGTGCGGGCCAATTGCCTTTATGCTGCCGGTGAGCAGGGATAATGCCGCGAAAAAATTCCTCCAGGTCCTCCTGTATCATACAGGCCGTCTTTTAGCTTACGGTCTTATAGGACTGGCGTTCGGGATGCTGGGCAAAAGCCTGAACCTCTTCGGAATTCAACAATATTTGTCAATAGCCGCGGGCATACTTATGATCGCGGTTATTGTTATTCCGTCTAAGACCTTCGGAAAATACAATTTTTCACGCCCCATGTATAGAGTGGTAGGGAAAGTGAAAACTTCACTGGGGGCAGCCCTCAAAAAGAAAACCCCCGACACCTTTTTTACCATCGGCTTCCTGAATGGCTTTTTACCCTGTGGCCTGGTCTATATGGCTGCATTTGGGGCCATAGCTTCCGGCAACATTATACAGGGTAGCCTGTACATGATACTATTTGGAGCAGGTACGATCCCGTTGATGACTACAGCGGTATACTTCAGCGGCATGTTGAATGGTATAATGAGAAAAAAGGTGCAGAAGGCGATCCCTGTTTTCGTGGTATTGGTGGGCATCTTGTTCATTATTCGCGGAATGGGGCTTGACATTCCTTACCTCTCCCCTGCCCCGGTTAGCGAGATGATCTCGGCTTCGACTTCCTGCCATTAAATTCCTTTACTTTCTTTGGGAAAATCTTTAAATTGGACTCTTTTGTCCTGATTACCAGCCGGTTTCAAAGTTGCCCTCCTAATTTTATCCTAAAATCTTTTAAGGTTTTAGGAGACAGAAGCGAAGTTTTTTGATGATCAACCCTCCGAAAATATGAGAATAATCATGCTTTTGAAAAACCGGGAGACTCAAAAAGCTTATAAATCCTTTATTTATGGGGAGTTAGAGAACTGTGAAATAAATCCTAAAAGTAAGTAAAGGCCTCTTTAAAATTCTGATTGAAACCTGACGGCGGTCATA
>CAZNFK010000029.1:0-24016 GCA_964572365.1 uncultured Flavobacteriaceae bacterium
TACTGGCACTTTGTGGATCTGGTATGGGTATTTGTATTTACTTTCTTCTATCTGGTATAATAAACGAGCGTAACAATGGCACACGATACAACACATTCACACGAATCAAATACAAAAAGGATCTGGACAGTATTTATCATTCTCTCGGCTATTACGCTGGTAGAGGTGATCCTTGGAATTATCAAACCAGATTTCCTGGTCCATACCTACTTTATTAGTCTTAAATTACTAAACTGGATCTTCATTATCCTTACGGTTTGGAAAGCATATTATATTACCTGGGCCTTCATGCACATGGAAGGAGAGACTAAGGGCTTGAGAAGGTCTGTGGTCTGGACAGCAGGTTTCCTTATTGTTTATCTGGTTTTTATATTATTGACCGAAGGAGATTATATTTATGAAGTCATGAACAGGGGACATGTCGCCTGGGACTTTTAAAAGTTAAATGATATTTGAAAGGCGGTTTTAAGACCGCCTTTTTTTATTTTTGTGCACTATTTCTAAACACGGAAATGAAGAAGTTTTTTGTAATCATCGTTTTGTTTGCTTTGCCCCTTGTAGCATATCTTTTCTTTGCCTCTGGAGTGAACAATTTTGCGCGTCTTCCTGTTTTAAATTCTGAAATTTCTTCGCTCCGGGAGATTGCAACTACTAAGGAAGATAGTATCGGCTTTAAAAACAATATAACCATTTTAAGTTTTCCCGGTAAGCAGCCGATGGATTACCTTACGAATGCGTATCATCTTGCTGAAAAGATCTACGATCCTTATGCGGAATTCAATGACTTTTATTTTGTTTCTGTAGTTCCAGATGGAAGTGAAGGGGAAACCGAAGAGCTTAAGAAGGAGCTATCTACAATAATAGATCTTAAAAAGTGGAAATTCGTGACCGCTTCCGAAGAAAACGTAAAGCAGCTTTTTGAGAGTCTTGGTTCCAATCTTGAACTTTCTGAAGATCTTTCCACGCCCAATGTTTTTATCATAGATAAAGATGCCAAATTGCGAGGCAGGAAAGATGACGAAGATGTAGGGGAGCTTTATGGGTATGATACCAGGTCAATTGCCGTTCTAAACAACAAAATGAATGACGATGTGAAGGTTATTCTTGCCGAGTACCGTTTGGAGCTGAAGAAATATAATGAGAAGCGTAAAAAGTAATTATGAAGAATTATTCTTACATAGGAATTTCTCTGGTGATCCTCATTTTTGGGATCATTGTGGTGCCCGAGATCATCGACCGGGTAGGAACAGAGAATGTTGTTAGTTCCAGCCGTTCAGATGGCCAGGAAGAGCGAAAGATGTCTTCAGAGCCCTTATCCTACATTTTGGTTAATGGTGAAAAGAAAAAGATCCCTGCCTTTGAATTTATCGATCAGGAAGGAGATACGATCACTAATAAAGATTACGAAGGAAAAGTTTTCATCGCCGAATTTTTCTTTTCTACCTGCCCTACCATTTGTCCTATCATGAAAGAGAATCTTGTGGCAGTGCAGGAGGAGTTTAAAGGGAATGATGACTTTGGGATCGCCTCTTTCAGTATTGATCCTGTGCATGACACGCCTGCAGTTCTAAAAGAATATGCAAAGCTGAATGGTATTGAGCACCAAAACTGGCATTTAATGACAGGAGAAAGAGAGAAGATATATGACCTGGCCAACTCCGGATTTAACATCTACGCCGGGCAGAATCCTGAAGCTGAAGGCGGCTTCGAGCATTCCGGATATTTTGCACTTATTGACCAGAATGGATACATCAGGTCCAGGAAGGATAAATTTGGAAATCCGATCATATACTACAGGGGTTCTGTAGAGCGCAATAAAACAGTTGGAGCCGGGGAAGAGGAGCCGCAGATAGATATTTTAATTCAGGACGTTAAAAAGCTTTTGAAAGATGATGCTTAAGAACAGGGACAGGGTAATGGTACCCGCTATTGTTGGTGTTTCTATTTTGGTTCCCGTGCTGGTAGTGATTCTTATGTACCTGCCCGAGCGTTACAATTTCACCGGGGTAGAGATGGGGACTTTTCCCTTTTTTCATGCCGTGCTTAATTTTTGTACCGCGCTTTTATTGATCGCCGGTTATTTTTCAATGAGAATGAAAGAGCTTACCTGGCACAGAAACCTGATGATTACGGCATTTGTTCTTTCTGCCGTGTTCCTGGTAAGTTATGTGATCTCTAAGATCAGTAATGATCCTGTGCCTTACGGCGGGGAAGGAATTTTAAGACCCCTATACTTTTTCGTGTTGATCACCCATATATTATTGTCGGCCATTATTGTGCCGCTGGTACTGTTTACCATGTACAGGGGGCTTACGGGTGAAGTTGAAAAGCACCGCAAGATCGCCCGGTACACCTTTCCCATCTGGTTATATGTAGCCATCACGGGAGTACTGGTATATGTTTTTATGGCGCCTTTTTATTAAATTGTATGAATGAAAAATAAAGCTGTATTTATTCTGTTACTGCTCGTACTGGTCTCGTTTGATGCCCAGGCTCAATGTGCAATGTGCCGTGCCGTGCTGGAAAGCGAAGCAGACCAATCGGCGGCTAAGGGTATTAACGACGGTATTATGTACCTTATGGTGTTTCCTTACCTGTTAATGGGCGGTGTGGCCTATATGATCTGGCGTTCCCGCAGAAAAAGCAAAGAGGAACAATCTTCCTGATCCCTGCTTTGACCGGACTATTTTCTACCGAATTTTCTTTTTAAATGTAACATTTCATGATTAGGATAGTCTAATGGGTGAGTTTGAACCCGTTTTAGATTTTCCAGGATTATGATAGAGATAAAAGACTTACACAAGTCCTATAGAACAGGAGGTTCTTCCCTGCATGTTCTTAAGGGGATCAATTTTAATGTTGCTGAAGGGGAGCTGGTGTCCATCATGGGTTCTTCGGGATCGGGGAAATCTACCTTGCTGAATATCCTCGGAATGTTGGATGAAGCCGATGAAGGCTCCTATACCCTTGACGGGGTTCCCATAAAAAACCTGAATGAAACTGTGGCGGCCCGCTACCGAAATAAATTCCTGGGCTTCATTTTTCAGTCTTTTAATCTTATTTCATACAAAACGGCCCTCGATAACGTGGCTTTGCCTTTGTACTACCAGGGCATCAAGCGAAAGGAGCGGATGGAAAGGGCTATGAGCTACCTGGAAAAAGTGGGTCTTAAAGATTGGGCATCCCACCTTCCCAATGAGCTTTCGGGAGGCCAGAAGCAAAGGGTGGCCATTGCCCGTGCCCTGGCGAGTGATCCAAAAGTGCTTCTTGCCGATGAGCCTACTGGTGCGTTAGACAGTAAGACTTCTTACGAAGTAATGGACCTTATTCAGGAAATAAACGAAGAAGGTCGCACTATTCTTATTGTGACCCATGAGCATGATATTGCCCAAATGACCAAACGCATCGTAAACCTCAAAGACGGTGTTATCATAGACGATACTTTAGTAGACCAGGTTAAAGCGCAGCAGTATGTTTGATCTTGAACGTTGGGAAGAGATCTTTGAAACCATCAGTAAGAACAAACTGAGGACGTTTCTTACCGGCTTGTCGGTGGCTTCGGGTATTTTCATTCTGGTGGTGTTGCTGGGAATTGGAGAAGGGATGCGGAATGGAATATCGAGGGAGTTTGAACAGGATGCGGCCAATATACTTTACGTGTGGACAGGTTCTACTTCAGTAGGCTATAAAGGGCTCAACCCCGGGCGTAGAATTCAGATGAAGAACAGTGATTTTGATTTTACCGTTCAGAAGCACCAGGATGAGCTGGAATATAAATCTTCCGTATACAGGATATGGAACGGCGTGGTGAACTATAACAAAGAATCCGGTTCATATAGGGTAGAAGGGGTTTTACCCGATTACCAGTTCCTGGAAAATAGTGGAATGGTAAGCGGAAGGTTCATCAATTATAATGATCATGTTGGTTACGAGAAAGTGGCGGTTATTGGAAAAAGGGTCAAAGATGATCTGTTCAAAGAAAAGGATCCGCTTGGAAAATACGTCCAGATATCGAATATAAATTTTAAAGTTATCGGGGTGTTTTCAGACCCGGGTGGCGAAAGGGAAGAAACCAGGGTCTATCTGCCGCTTTCTACTGCGCAGCGCGTATTTAACGGCACAAATTTTTTGAGTAACATGGCTTTCACCCTTGAAAAAGAAGAAAATTTCGAGGACGCACTTGCGGCTTCAACCCGCTTCTCAGAGCAACTGCAGCAATATCTTAAAGAACAACATACCGTAGCGCCCGAAGATACCCGGGCAATCACAGTAAATAACTCCCTGGAAAATGCCAAAAGGTTCTATGATCTTATGGACATGATCAAATATTTTTTCTGGGGCGTAGGTATCTGTACCATCATCGCCGGGATCGTGGGTGTCAGTAATATCATGTTGATCATCGTAAAGGAAAGAACCCGGGAAATTGGGGTGAGAAAAGCCCTGGGAGCCCGACCCTGGTCAATTGTGGCAATGGTGCTTCACGAATCAATTTTTGTGACCGCCATAGCCGGATTTGTAGGCCTTATAGGTAGTCTGGCATTGTTGGAACTCGTTGGGCCTATGATCGAGACCCAGTACATTGCCAATCCATCTGTGAACTTCAATGTAGCCCTTAGCACGGTTTTCATTCTGATCATAGCCGGAGCCATAGCAGGATTTTTTCCTGCCTGGAGGGCAGCCAGGATCAAACCAATAATTGCACTTAGAGACGAATAACCATGTTCAGCAGAGATAACTGGAACGAAATAATAGAAGCTTTAAGCTCCAACTGGTTCAGGACCACCCTTACCGCTTTTGGGGTACTTTGGGGGATCTTTATCCTGGTGATCCTTTTAGCAGCCGGGAAAGGCCTTGAAAACGGGGTGAAACAGGGTTTTGGAGGAATGGCTACCAATTCCATGTTCATGTGGACCCAGACCGTCTCTAAACCGTATAAGGGACTTCCTAAAGGCAGGCGGTATAATTTTAAGACAAGTGACGTGGCGGCTATAAAAGAAGCTGTTCCCAATTTAAGATTCATTTCTCCCCGTAATCAGCTGGGAGGATTTGGAGGCACCAATAATGTGGTACGAGGATTAAATACCGGTGCTTATAACGTGTATGGTGATTATCCCGAAATTATTCAGCAGGAGCCAATGGATATTACCTCGGGAAGGTTCATCAATTATTCAGATATCAATGACAAAAGAAAGGTTGCGGTAATAGGTGACGGTGTGCGCAGGGAGATGTATGCTCAGGGAGAGGAAGTGTTGGGGTCTTATCTCAAGATAAATGGGGTGAACTTCATGGTCATTGGAACATACAAGAAGAAAGGAAACAATGGAAACAGGGAAGAAGCCCAGAAGCAGATATATGTGCCTTTTACGGCCTTTTCCCAGGCCTTCAACAGGGGTGAAGATGTGGGTTGGATGGCTATAACTGCGGAAGACGGCGCTTCCATAACCCAATTAAAGGGTTCGATCATAGAGGTGATCAAATCCAGACACTCCATTCATCCGGAAGATGACCGTGCAGTTGGCAACTTTGACCTTTACGAAGAATTCAGTAAGATCAACGGGCTTTTTGTGGCCCTCAAGGGTGTTGCTTATTTCGTAGGGATCCTGGTGCTGCTATCGGGTATTATTGGAATAAGCAATATCATGTTGATCGTGGTAAAGGAACGCACCAACGAGATAGGGATCCGCCGGGCCCTGGGTGCAGGACCCTGGAAGATAAGAGGACAGATCCTCACCGAGTCGGTTTTCCTCACCATACTTTCAGGAATGGCAGGTATTGTAATGGCCACTGTGGTCATCGCCTTTATCAATTTCATGATGCAGGGGATGGATACTTCAGAAATGATGTTTGCGAATCCCAGCGTAGATCTTGGAGTAGTCATGACCGCACTTGCCATATTGGTAGTCTCAGGATTACTTGCCGGTCTCATTCCGGCGCAAAATGCCATAAAAGTAAAACCGGTTGATGCTTTAAGAACCGAATAAAATAAAAATCAAAGTCTAATATTTATCAGAATGAAAAGAGTTGTAACCATCGTGATCATAGTAGGGATTGTCCTGGGATTTGCAGGAGCACTGTACTACCTGTACCAGAAGAACCAGGAAGATCCTGTTGTCTATGAAACTGAACAAGCCTCTACACAAACCATCGTAAAGAAAACAGTGGCCACGGGAAATATTGTACCCAAGGAAGAGGTGCTTATAAAACCGAATATTTCAGGAATCATTGAAGAGATCTTCATAGAGGCCGGGAATAGGGTGAAAGCGGGAGATCTTATTGCGAAGATACGGGTGATCCCGAATGTTTCTTCTTTACAAAGCGCAAAAGACGCGGTGGCAACTGCAAAGATCAATCTCGATAATGAGAAAAAAACCTATGAAAGACAAAAAGGGCTCTTTGAAAAAGGAGTGATCTCAGCTAATGAATTTGACAATGTCGAGACAGCTTACAAGAGAGCGGAACAGAATTACCTTTCAGCACGGCAGAATTACGAGATCGTAAGAACCGGAACAACAAGCGGACTCGAAAGTTCGGCAAATACCCTCATTCGTTCTACGGTTGAAGGGATGGTCCTTGACGTTCCTGTAAAAGAAGGCAACCAGGTTATTGAAAGCAATAACTTTAATGACGGTACTACCCTGGCGGTTTTGGCCGATGTTAACCAGATGATCTTTGATGGAAAAGTAGATGAAAGCGAAGTGGGAAAGATCAGGGAAGACCTGCCTCTGGAAGTGACTGTAGGAGCCATTGAGAACAAAACTTTTGACGCGGTCCTGGATTATATTGCTCCAAAAGGAGTAGAAGAGAACGGCGCTATTCAGTTCAATATTAAAGGAAGTCTAAACAAAGCCGATACCACTTTCATCAGGGCGGGGCTTAGTGCCAATGCCTCCATCATTTTGGATAAGGCAGTTGATGTTCTTGCTATCAAGGAAGCCTTGGTTCAGTTTGACCCAAAGACCCGCCAGCCTTTTGTAGAGGTGCAAACGGGAGATCAGGAATTTGAACGACAGGATCTCGAACTGGGGATAAGTGACGGGATCTACGTGGAGGTAAAAGAAGGGGTTTCCAAAGAGGATAAGATCAAGGTCTGGAACCAGATCAAACCTGCCGACTTCACTTCAAAATAGATTCACTGTAACATCTTCAGGATAAGTTAGACTTATCAATCACAACCATAATTATGAAAAAAATCTTATTATCTGCACTTGTTCTTTTCTTAGGAATAGCTGTAAATGCGCAAGAAAGAGAATGGACACTTGAAGAGTGCGTTGCCTATGCCCTTGAAAATAACATTTCGATCAAACAATCTCAGCTGGAGGTAGATCTTGCTGATATAGACCGGTCTGAGGCTGTTGGGAACTTTCTTCCCCGGCTTAATGCTTCGGCTTCCAATTCATGGAATACAGGGTTAACACAGAACGTTACCACGGGGATCCTTCAGACTCAAACCACCCGAAACTTTTCCGCTGGAGTGACCGCGAGCATGAATTTATCTTCGGGCTTAAATAACTGGAAGCAGCTTCAACTGGCAAAAATGGCTCAATTGGCCAGTGAATATTCGCTGGAGCAAATGAAAGATGATATTGCGCTTTTTGTAGCCAATGCTTACCTGCAGGTGCTTTTTAATAAGGAAAGCCTCAAGGTGATCCAGGCCCAGCATGAGATCACACTTGAACAGCTGGAGCGGGTTCAGCAACTGGTGGAAGCCGGTTCTCTGCCAAGGGGAGACCTGCTTGAGATAAAAGCGACGGCTGCCAATGAAGAACAACGAATGATCGTAGCTGCAAACAATGTGAAGGTTTCCTTGATCGCCCTGGCTCAAACGCTGTTAATCAAAGATTATGAGAATTTTGACATTGCAGAAAGGGATTATGAGATCTTTGGAAGTGAAGTGTTGGAAATGCCGGTTTCCGAAGTAATTGCCAATGCCGAAGAAGAGCGCTATGAAGTAAGGGTCGCCGAAGCAAACCTGGAAATGGCCAAAAAAGAAACAGAGATCGCAAGAGGAGCTTACTGGCCCCGCCTTGGCGCATTTTTTAACTATAATACAAGGGAAACAGGTGCCGGAAGGATCATTTCGGGAGGTCTGGATCCCGACGAACCTTATCGGCAAATAGGATTTGTGGAAAGTACTGAAGAGATCGTGGTAGCCCCAAATATGGTTACCGAAATAGGAAGCCCCCTGCCGTTTTTTGAACAACTTCAAAACAACGACGGGATCTCCTACGGGTTACAGGTAGATATTCCCATTTTTAACGGTTTTTCAACCCGCAATGCGGTGAAACGTCGTGAGGTGAATGTGCTGCGGTCTCAATACCAGCTGGAGCAAACAAAACTGGACCTGGAATCTGATGTTTACCAGGCTTATGTTGATGCCAAAGGGGCTCTTAAGGCTTACGAAGCTGCGCTCGTTGCGCTTGAAGCACAAACCCTGGCTTATGAATATGCTACAGAAAGATACAATGTTGGTCTAACCAATGCCTTTGATTTTAGTCAGGCGAAATTCAATTTCGAGAATGCGCAAAGCGAGGTGGTAAGGACCAAGTACGAATATATATTTAATCTAAAAGTTCTGGAGCTGTATTTTGGGGTTCCCGTAACCGAACTTAAATTCTAAAGATGAAAAAAAAGACATTATTCATAATCGTTGGAATAGCATTATTGGTAATTGTCCTGCTGGTAGTAGGAAAAAAGGCCGGGTGGTTCGGTAAATCAGGAAATTTCAAAGAAGTTGAGATCACCCAGGTTGAAAAGACCGATATCATAGAAACTGTTTCGGCAACCGGAAAAATTCAACCCGAGGTTGAGGTAAAGCTTTCTTCGGAAGTTTCCGGAGAGATCATAGAATTACCCGTGGTGGAAGGGCAGCAGGTGGAAAAAGGAGCTCTTCTGGTAAAAGTGAATCCTGAAATATACCAGTCAAACCTGGAGCGGTCACAGGCGGGATTTCAGAATGTAAAGGCGAACCTGGCGCAGGCTGAAGCCAATTTAAAGGAAGCCGAAGCAAATTATGAACGCAACAAGTCCCTTTTTGAGAAAGGGATCATTTCTAAGGCAGAATGGGATCGAATTGTTTCGGCTTACGAAGTGGCGCAGGCAGGAAGACAGTCGGCATATTTCAATGTGCAAAGTGCAGCTGCCAGTGTGAATGAAGCCCGGGAGAACCTGGGGAGAACTACCATTTTTGCCCCTATGTCGGGTACCATATCATCTTTAAGTGCCGAACTTGGAGAAAGGGTAGTGGGAACCCAGCAAATGGCCGGTACAGAAATCCTGAGAGTGGCAAACCTTGCCAACATGGAGGTGGAAGTAGATGTTAATGAAAACGATATTGTAAAAGTCTCTATTGGAGATTCTACCATTGTTGAAGTAGATGCTTATTTAAAAAAGCAATTCAAGGGGCTGGTTACCGAGATCAGTAATTCGGCAAATTCGGCGCAGACTGCAGATCAGGTGACCAATTTTAAAGTGAAGGTGAGGATATTAAAAGAGTCTTACGAAGATCTTTTAGAAGGAAAACCCGAAAGTTATTCTCCTTTCCGGCCGGGAATGACGGCAACGGTAGAGATCATTACCAATAGAAAAGATGATGTTATTGCAGTGCCCATTAGCGCGATTGTTGTTAAAAGCGACACTTCCGCAGCCACCAAAGGGAAGAAGGTCGAGGAAAAGATCGCTGCCACCGATAAAAAGTTTGAAACTGTCTTCATAAAGAAAGGAGAAGAGGCTAAATTGCGGGTCGTAAAGACCGGGATCCAGGATGATGCACAGATTGAGATAACATCGGGTCTGGAAGTAGGAGAAGAAGTGATCACGGGTCCTTACAATACGGTTACAAAATCTCTTAAACCTGGAGATAAGGTGGAAGTAGCCGGCAAAGAAGAAACCGAATAAAGAAAAAGAGTTTTAGGCGTGATATTATGTATTGAAACAGCTACCACCAATTGTTCGGTAGCTTTAGGGAAAGAAGGGAAATTACTGGCCTTAAAAGAAGATTACAGCAATAATTATTCACATGCAGAACGCCTGCACCTGTTCATTGATGAAATTCTTAAAGAGAACGGAATTTCTCCCAAAGACTTGTCGGCGATTGCGGTGAGCAAAGGTCCTGGTTCCTATACGGGGCTGCGCATAGGGGTCTCTGCCGCGAAAGGGCTGTGTTTTTCACTCGACCTTCCGCTCATTTCGGTGCCAACTCTTAATTCTTTGGCAAGGCAGGTTGACAGGAACGCTGGAGAGTACATCATCCCGCTTCTGGACGCTCGCAGAATGGAGGTATATACCGCCGGATTTAATGCCGCCCTGGAACCTGTTTTTGAAACCCGTGCCCAGATCCTTGATGAGAATACCTTCCAGGAATATCTGGATAAAGGCAAAGTGACTTTTATAGGTAATGGGGTAGAGAAGTTCAAAAAGATTTGCTCCCATAAAAATGCCGGATTTATCGAGGGGAAATTACCTTCGGCTGCTGAGATGGTCATTCTTGCTTCGGAAAAATTCAGAAAAGGAGAATTCGAGGACGTAGCCTATTTTGAGCCGTTTTACCTGAAAGATTTTCAAGCCGGATAATTCTCCGTTCATGACATAAAAAAAGACCGGCTTCAGGAATCCTGAAGCCGGTCTTTTTTTATTAATGCTGAAAAATCTATTTATTCGCACTTATCTTTTCTTTGCTGTGGTCAAAGAAATGCACATCTCTCTGTGGGAAAGGAATGGAAATGCCGGCTGCCTCAAGCCTTCTCTTGGCTTCTTCAATAGTATACCAGTGCCTGTCCCAGAAGACCTCGTTACGGGCCCAGAATCGTACAGAAAGGTTCACAGAGCTGTCGGCCAGTTCGGTCACTACCACGGCGGGAGCGGGATCTTTTAAGATGTCTTCCTGTTCTTCAAGGAGGTTCAATAAAGTTTCTTTGGCCAGTTTTATATTGCTCTCGTAGGAGATCCCTATCGTGATAGCATCTCTCCTGGTCGCTTCACCTGAATAATTTACAATGTTTGAATTGGAAAGTTCTCCATTTGGGATCACCGCTAATTGGTTTCCAAAAGTGTTCAATTTGGTGTAAAAAAGAGAGATCTCTTTTACACTGCCCGAAATTCCGTTAACTTCTACCCAGTCTCCCAATTTAAAAGGCTTGAGACCAATAATGAGCACTCCGCCGGCAAAATTTGAAAGGGAGCCTTGCAGGGCAAGGCCAATAGCCAAACCGGCAGCACCCAGAACAGCAATGAAAGAGGTGGTTTCAATGCCCAGGGTCTCTACCACGCTTACCAGCAGAAGGACAATAAGTCCCCACTTCGCAATGGTAGAAAGAAAATTGGAGAGAGCAGGATCGTAACTTTTCTTTTCGAAGAATTTTTTAAGGTAGTTGATAAGAACCTTGATGAGATACCAGCCTATGACCAGGTAAAGAATGGCCAGAAGTAGATCTGGTAAAAAAGCAATGAACTGTCTCGCATAGGCTTCGGTGACGTCCTTAATATTATTGAGTTCCTCCATAGAGATTTGCGGTTGAAATTTTAGGTGATTAAACAATATTTTGATCCTACTGAATAGGCCTGTATTTACGGGCTTTTTCAGGAAACCGAAAGATAAAAAAAAGCTCCTGAAAACAGGAGCTTTACGCTAACTAATTAAATTAACCGTATCAGGCTTCTACTTCAAAGGTGATTTTCACGATCACTCTGTAATCTGTAATTTCATCACCTGATACATGAGCTGTCTGGTCTTTCACATAAACCGACCGGATATTCTTAACTGATTTCGCGGCGGTCTTCACAGCATTCTTAACGGCCTCTTCCCAACTTTGACTGGAATTGGACATTATTTCTAAAACTTTCATTGTGGCCATAATTGGATGATTTTTTGGTTGTTATTGTTTTAACTTGCTCACTATCAAGTTACAAAATGATAATGGGCATGGCTTTTAATAAACTGTTAAACCTTGAAAGAGAAAGGATTGGAAAACCTGCTGAAAAAAGAAAAGCTGAAAAGATCCCGGATCTCTTCAGCTTCTCTATTAAGTTAAAATAAGATAATTTATCCGTTGATAGCCTCCACTCGCTCCACACGTCCCTGCAACATTTCTTTGAGCATATTTTCTATCCCGTTCTTAAGAGTGAAAGTTGAAGAGGGGCATCCGCTGCAGGCTCCCTGTAAGATTACCTTGACCAGCTTTTCGTTAGCATCATAAGATTCGAACATGATATTGCCGCCATCACTGGCCACGGCAGGTTTTATATACTCATCAAGGATGGCTACAATTTCCTTTGAAGTATCATCAAGTTGAACCTCTCTAATTTCGGATTTTTCTGAAGTCGCAGTTTGTGTTGAAGTCACATGATCATCTGAAAGTACTTCTTTGCCCTGCTCAAGATAACTTCGGATAAACTCCCTGATCTCAGAAGTGATATCTTCCCATTCTGCAATGTCGTATTTAGAAATAGAAATATAGTTGTCATCAAGGAACACCTCCTTTACGAAAGGAAAATGGAATAGTTCTTTTGCCAAAGGAGCATTTTTTGCCTCATCAATATTTTTAAACTCTACCGACTGAAGGACCAGTTTTTTGTTGGCAACGAATTTCATCACGGTTGGATTCGGGGTGCTTTCCGCATAAACCGTTACAGGGATCTTCTGGTTCTCCTTTTCTGAAGGAGTTACCACGACACCTCCCTTATTCAGGAAAGCTTGAATCTGGTCTGCGATCTCCTGCTGAACATCTTTCCAATGTACGATATTGTATTTTTCAAGCGCTACAAAATTCTGGGCGATATAAACCGTTTTTACGAATGGTAAATGGAAGAGTTGCTGGGCAAGCGGTGATCTTCCTGCCTCCTCAATATTGTGAAACTCAAAACTTTCGTGCTGAGTAAGGAATTTATTGGCCTCAAACTTTACTATGGTAGGTTTGGTGGTAGGCTGTATGGATATAGTGAAATCGGACATATTAAATTTTTCGCAAAATTACAAAATCCAACGGTTTTTGGGCAGGTATTTAGAATCATTCTTTTTATCTCAAAAGTCGAGATAGGAGACAGAAAGATCTGTGGCTGTTCCGGAGAGAAGATTTCTTAGTATTTCAGGATCTCCGTTAGTGAAGAATTCGGGTTTTACCTGTTGCTCTTCGGTTAAAAGATCCAGGCTTTGAAGCACCAGCTTTGTTTGCTTTGCTACCGCCATTCCCGAGTCGATAATAGTAACATGACGGGGTAATATTTTCTGAAGAGTGGGGATGAGGTAAGGGTAGTGGCTGCATCCCAGCACCAGGTAATCGATCCCTGACTCGATCATTGGCCGGAGCATTTCTACAAGCATTCCTTCCACCTGAGTTGAATCTTTATTGCCCCTTTCAATTTCCTGGACCAGACCCTTTCCCACCACCTCTATAACTTTGGTGTCTTTGGAATAAAGATCTGATGTCTTTGCAAAAAGGGCACTGGAAAGGGTTCCTTTTGTCGCCAGGATTCCAATACACCGGGTTTTTGTTTGGAGGGCAGCAGGCTTGATCGCGGGTTCAATCCCAATAAAGGGAATGTTATAAGTAGATCTGAGAACCTGGATGGAATTTGTGGTTGCGGTATTGCATGCTACCACGATTATCTTGCATCCCATTTCCAGCAATTTCTCGGTGTTCTTTATGCTGAGCCGGGTGATCTCTTCTTTTGGCTTTTCACCGTAAGGAGCATTGTCACTGTCCGCAAGATAGATTGTGTGCTCTAGCGGAAGCAGGCTGTGGATCTCCTTCCAGATGGAAGTTCCTCCCACACCGGAATCGAAAATTCCAATAGGACTGTTTTTGCTCATTGGTGTAAAAATAAAAACTGCGCATCAATGATGCGCAGTTTCCTGTATTTATTTTTGAAAAGAGTGAATTAGATTCCCAATTCTTTTTTTACATCTGGCATTAGGTCATACCCGTCAGCCATGATCACTCCTGTACCGGTAGTAGAATCAAGTACGTAATCATAACCTTTTGCACGGGCCACTTTTTGAATGGTAGTACGTGCTTTTTCCAACACAGGCTTTAAGAGCTCCATTTCTTTTTTCTGAAGTTCCTGCATCGCGTTTTGACGATACTCACCAATTGTTCTTTGCGTCTGCTGAAGTTCGTTCGCTCTTTTTGCGTTCTCTTCATCAGTTTTTGTTTGCGCCTCAGCCTCATATCTTTTCATGGTGCTTTGTGCTTCGGTAACCATATCCTTTATCTCAGTATCATATGTCTTCTGTAATTTCTCCAACTGATTCATAGCTGCTTTATAGGAAGGCATCTGCTCGATCAATTCCTGGGTAGCGATATGTGCTACTTTGGTTTGAGCGTTGGTAAATGAAGTTGCTCCTAAGATTAGGGTTACAGCTATTAAAAGGGTCTTGAATTGTTTCATTGTTTAAGTATTAATTGTTGATTTATAATTCCTGAATTTATTGGGTGCCTTAATATTCGGCTAATTTAATTATTAACTTCTTTTTTCTGTTCTCTGGCTTTGGCTATCGAATCTTTTTTGCGTTGCCGCTCTTCGAGGATCTTTGCCCGTTTTTCTTCATAAGCCTTCTGCTTGGCGGTCCTTATGGAATCTCTAACCCGCATTCTCTCCTTTAATAGAGCCTCTCTTTCCTGTTTTTTGGCCTCCTGGATCTTTTCTCTTTCGGTTACCGCGGCATCCTGCTCTACAGATTTGTCCTCGTCCCTTATGAGCTCCTGCTTTTCCTTGCGGGTTTCCAGTTGTTCTCTCTTTGAGGCCCTTGTGATACTTCTCAATACCTGGTCGCTTACGTCCAGTCGATCGGCAGCATAAAGGGTTATAACATCTGCAGACTTATCAAAGATAAGGTCGTAATCACGGTTTTTGGCTATTTCCTGAACGGCTACAAAAACCTGGTCCTGGATAGGCTTTACCAGTTGCATTTTCTGGATCATCAGGTCTCCCTTGGGGCCAAATCTTTTTTGCTGGTAATCCAGTATCTTTTGCTCTTCAAAAGCGATCTCTTCTTCCCGTTCTTCAATGAGCTCACTGGTCAAAAGTGGTTTTTCATTTGCCAGTTCCTGTTTCATTTTGTCGATCCGGCTCAGCTCTGTCTCGATCTCCTGTTTCCATTGCTGTACTTTCCTGTCCAGCTGAGCTGATGCTTCCTGGTACTCCGGAACATTTTCCAGGATGTATTCCATATCAACATAACCAATTCTCACCGTTTGCTGTGCCTTTGCGGTGAAACCGGCAAAAATTAAAGCGAGGGCTACAAGAATTGATTTTTTCATATCTCAAGTGTTTATAGAAAATACCATGCCAAATTAGAACTGCTGTCCTATTATGAAGTGAGTTTCCCAACCGTTGCGCTGAGTTTCACCCGGAACAGGATCAAATCCATAACCAAAATCTATTCCTAATAATCCGAATGCAGGCATAAAGATCCTGATCCCTGCACCGGCAGATCTATTCAACTGGAACGGATTGAAATTCTTAAATCCGTCAAAAGATGCGCCGCCTTCCACAAAAGTAAGGGCATAGATCGAAGCGGTCTGTTTCAAAGTGATTGGGTATCTTAACTCTAACGAATATTTATTATAAATTGTTGCACCGTCATTATCTGTTGCCGTACTTAAAGTTCCACGGTCCACAGGAATAAGGGATTGGTTAGGATATCCGCGCAAAGCAATGGCTTCCCTTCCGTCAAGGCTGTAGGTTCCAAGTCCATCACCTCCAAGATAGAATCTTTCAAAAGGTGGAACTCCGCGGTCATTGTTATAAGCACCCAAGAATCCGAATTCGGTATGAGCTCTCATTACCAGTTTATCGTAGAGGTTTTCATACCAGGTACCGTTAAATTTGATCTTGTAGAATTCGAGCCACTTGAATTTTTCCTGGTCTATCTTACCTTGATCTGGCACGGGATCTTCCCCGGCACGAAGCGGTCTTCCCTGGCGGTTAATGAGTATTCCGGCGTCATTCTGAAGTTGGAACTCCCTTTGATCCCCCAAATTTCCATAATCAACATCGTTAAACAACGAGTAAGGAGGAGTTAACTTGGCGAGGATCTCAAATTTAGAACCTCCCATAGGGAAGATAGGGTTGGTAAAAGTATTATCCCTCGTTAATCCTACGGTGTAGGAAAGGTTGTTGGAATAACCATCCCCAAAAGTAAATAATCCGGTGTTGTAGTTACTTAAATTATAATGTTGGAAAGCAACGGCATGAGATAGCGTGAAAAAGTCATCGGGCACGGTCAGTCTTTTTGCAAGTCCTAAAGTTACCCCTGTAATAGAGAATTTTCTGTCCTTATCGGCCTCACGTCTTCTATAGTCGTAAAAATACTGTTCTGTGTGCTGGAAAGAAGTAGACAGCCTCACCGGCTTCACGCCTCCCCACCAGGGTTCTGAAAATGACAGGCTGTAAGTCTGGTAGTAGGTACTAGCCTGGGCTCTCAATGAAAGGGTTTGTCCGTCTCCCATGGGCAACGGCTTATAAGCTTCCGGGTCAAAAATACCTGAAAGCGAGAAGTTATTAAAGGAAAGTCCAAGGGTTCCCACGAAACCTCCCCCACCGTAACCTCCCTGAAGTTCGATCTGGCTGGCTCCGGCTTCTACTACTGAATATTCAAGATCCAGTGTTCCGCTGTTAGGGTCTACGTTCTTGAATTCCGGTTGCAGGTTCTCGGCGTCGAAATATCCTAACTGACCCAATTCCCTAATGGTCCTTACAACATCCTGTTTGCTGTATTTGTTCCCGGGTTTGGTCCTCATTTCACGATAGATAACGTGATCTTTTGTCTTGTCGTTTCCAACCACGTTGATCTCGTTGAAATAAGCTATTTTTCCTTCCCTAATCCTTATTTCAAAATCAATGGTGTCATTGTAAACCTTAACTTCTACGGGGTTGATGTTTGAAAACAAGTAACCATTGTTCTGGTACAGGTTGGTAAGGTCATTGGCATCGGGTTTGGACGCGTCGGCGATCTGTTTTTCAAGAAGCACCCCATTGTAAACGTCTCCTTTGCTTATCCCTAAAACCCTCTCAAGTTGCGCGTCTGTATAAACACTGTTCCCAATGAAATCGATATCTCCGAAGTAGTACTGATTTCCTTCTTCAATGTTCAGCCTTAAGGCAACATCATCGGCATCTCTTCGGATTAAAGTATCTGAAACTATACGGGCATCACGGTATCCGTTTTTCTTGTATTCCTTCAGGATGTTCTGCTTATCGGCTTCATAATCTTCGGGAATGTATTTTGACCTTTTCCAGAACCTGAAGAAATTCTCTTCTTTTGTGTTCTTCATCTTCCGACGCAGTTTAGCATCAGAAAGGGCTTCGTTTCCAACGATCTCAATGTCTTCGATCTTGACACGTTCTCCTTTGTCAACATTAACCACCAAATTTACCTGGTTGGAAGCGACGGTGTCTTGTACGGGAATGGTATTGATATGAACTTTGGTATTGAGGTAACCATCTTTACGGTAGGTGTTCTCAATATAATTTTTGGTAGTGGTCAACAGGTTTTCTGTAACCTTGGCTCCGGGAGTAAGTTTGTTTTCTTTGATAAGTTCTTGCTGCTCCTTCTTTTTAATCCCCTGGAATTTAACCTCGGCCATGGTAGGTACTTCCTGGATCTCAAGTTCAAGATTGGCTGTGTCACCTTCAATACTGGTCACGTAGATGTTGATATCGCTAAAAAGACCAAGATCCCAAAGCTTCTTAAGAACTTTGCTTATCCTGTCGCCGGGAATATAGATCTTTTCCCCTTTTTTAAGCCCGGTGAAGGCGATCACCGTTTGTTCGTTGTAGGAAACGGTCCCGGTGACATCTATGTCACCTATTGTGTATTCTTTGCCATTTGCAAGTGGCAGATCCTGAGCGGTGGTGTTGAAACTATAAAAAAGGCAGAATGCCAGGAGTGCTATAATTTTCTTTGTTGTAATCGCACTAACTAAGTTGCTCACTTGTTTTTCCAAATCTTCGTTCTCTGTTTTGATAATTATAAATGGCCTCAAATAGATCATCTTTACGATAATCTGGCCATAGTATTTCTGAAAAATATAATTCGGCATAAGCTATTTGCCACAAAAGGAAATTGCTGATGCGCTGTTCACCGCTGGTTCTTATCAGGAGATCCACGTCCGGCAAATTTCGGGTGTAAAGATGCTCATTTATAACCGATTCATCAATAGCTTTTGATGAAATCTCGTTGTTTTTGACTTTTTCTGATATTTCCCTGACCATATTGGAAAGTTCTTCCCTTGATCCATAGCTCAATGCAAGGGTAAGGGTCATTCGGTCATTGGTGCTGGTTTTTTTGATCACTTCCAGCAGTTCGCGATGTGCTTTTTTGGGTAAATTCTCAAGCCTCCCTATGGCGTTTAACTTAATGTTGTTGTCCTGAAGGGTTTTGATCTCTTTTTTGAGACTTGAAACCAACAACTTCATCAAGGTATCGACCTCGAGTTTGGGCCGGTTCCAGTTTTCTGTGGAAAAGGCGTATAAAGTGAGGTTTTTCACACCTATTTCGCTACAACCTTCCACTACTTCCCGAACGGCTTTAGTGCCTTTTTCATGCCCCACGGCACGCATCAATCCCTGTTTTTTCGCCCAGCGCCCGTTACCATCCATAATGATGGCAATGTGTTGTGGGAGGCTTTTAGGATCAATATTTTCTTTAAAATTCATTCTAGTATTCGTTGTAACATGATTTGGGTCCAAAATTAAATGTTAGGTAAACACCTGTGAAGATGTACCAGTCGGTCGTGTTGCTGTTCCCAAAATCTTTAGAATGGTAGCTACCATCAACTTCTGAAGGCTGGCTGCCATCAAGATTATCTGTAAAGGTATACCGCGCCCCAAATTCAATACCTGCTGCCAAAAACGAGTTAAGGGTTTGTTTATATCCAAAAACCATGGGAATGGAAAATTCCCAGTTATCTCCGGCTTCCTCCAGCCTGTTGTTGGCAGGATTGGTGTAGGCATCATTCCTTAGCATAAAATGGTTGGCAAAGTAATAATTTATTCCCGTGTAAAGGTAAGGTGTCGACTGAAATTTATCTGAATGCAGGTCCCAATCCCAAAAAGTGAATTCCAGACCCATAGACGCTTCGGTTATGGTGTTGACAAAAGAAAAGCCTCTTTCCTGTCTCCGTGTGTCATGTGATTTGGTATCGTCGGCTTTTATTTCCGCATACATTACCGAAAATCGTAGAGTGTGCCGGTGACTGCGATTCCATTTAAAAATCCCTCCAAAGACAGTGGTATTGGGATTGATATATGAAGAGTTGCCCACATCCCCAACATAATTAGCGCCACCTGCAAAGGGGCCTATTTCAAAGTTCTGGGAATATGTCTGGTTTCCGCAAAAAAATAATAAAACCATAACAACTGTATACCTCATGGGTCGAAAGTTTGCAAATATAGCAATAATGTTTGCTCTTTAATAATTACGCCGTGCGTTCTTCATTAACAACATTAAGAGGGTTTTATTGTCTAATTACGCCTGTCTTCTCCCCATAGAAGTTTTTTGCGAAGGGTTCTTAGAAAAGTGTCTCCGGTGAACTCTACCATCTTGATCTTAAAGGGTGCTTTTTCAATAATCACCGTAGTGTTGTTCTTGAGGGAAGCGATGCGGGAATCCATGGAAACCAGGTAGTCGTCTTCCCTGCCCGAAACTTTTAATACGATCTTGGTGTTGTCCTTAATAATAAGCGGACGGGCGTTTAAGTTGTGGGGTGCAATAGGGGTTATGGCCAGGGCTTTTGTTGACGGAGTGATCACGGGGCCTCCGCAACTCAGGGAATATCCCGTAGAACCGGTAGGGGTAGAAACAATAAGTCCGTCTGCCCAATAAGCGGTGAGGTATTCATCGTCCAGCCAGGTTTCAATGGTGATCATCGAAGTGGTGTTTTTCCTGCTCACGGCGATCTCGTTGAGGGCAAAGTTGTTATTGCAGAGGTCTTCTTCTTCAGGTTCGGTTTTTATGCACAGCAGAGAGCGTTCAGAAATACTGTATTCGTTATTGAGGATCCTGGCAATAGTGCTTCGAATCTCCTCCTTGTTCACGGTGGCAAGGAAGCCAAGTCTCCCGGTGTTGATCCCTACAATGGGGATGTCCAGGTCACGAATGTAGTTAACCGATTTTAGGATGGTACCATCACCGCCGACACTGATAAAAAGGTCAAAGGATTCGTCCAGCTCCCTGAAGGTGCTGAACTGGGTGTATTCTTTTTCGATGGATTTGTTTTCATCGATAAGATTGAGGAATTCTTCCTCTATGGCTACCTCAATATCTTCCCTGTCCAGGACGTTGAGTAATTCCTCTATATAAAGCTCTGAATTGGTATGGTAAAACTGGCCGTAAATCCCTACTTTCCTCATGTGTACTTTAAATGTTTAAGTATTTATCGAGGTAGCGGGAGCGATCTCTAAGGTTGGTTGAAAAACTGTCTTCTTCGTGGCTCGATGCGACCTTGTAACCATATCTTCGGAAAGATTGTAAAATGGCATTGAGAGATGAAGGGCCTATTTTCAGTGTTATCTGTGCCATATCATTGTCCATGCCCGAAACAAAGGCGCCAAGAAGATGTGCCCCGTTTGATTCTACGATCTGGCTTATCTCACTGAAGGAATAATCCTTATAACCTTTTTCTAATGTCAGGATACTTCCCGGATTGTTCAAAAAAGGAGCTTCGGTAAAGATATTCATGATATCATGAAGTTCGACATAACCCAAATAATTGTTCTCCTCGTCAAGCACCGGTAAAATATTGGTTTCATTTTTGGCGAAAGCATGCAACACGTCGAGCCAGTTATCATAATCACGGGCAAAGAAGCCTTCAAGCGCATACTGGTATTCTTCCACCGGCTTTTCTGCATCAAAGGAACGAATGTCATTTTCAGAAATACTTCCAATATACACTCCTTGATTTTGAATGGGAATATGGGAATAGGTAAATTGACTAAAGAGGGATTGAACATCCCCAATCCTTGTGGTGACACCGGGCATTTCTATATCGTTGGTGATGTATGGCTGAACGTTCATGGCTCCTTCTTTTTTCTGCAAATTAATTAAAATAAAGTACTTTTTTGCATCTTCAACTTTGTATTTTTGTTTGAAATTATTGCTAAAAATGACAAAACTAAGCGTAAATATTAACAAGATCGCAACCTTGAGAAACTCCCGTGGAGGAGATGTTCCTAATGTAGTGCAGGTGGCGAAAGACGTGCAGAAATTTGGGGGAGAGGGCATCACGGTGCATCCCCGGCCAGATGAGCGACACATCAGATACCAGGATGTATTTGATCTAAGGCCCATTGTTTATACTGAATTCAATATTGAAGGAAATCCTCTAAAGCAATTTGTAGACCTGGTTCTAAGGGCAAAACCCGAGCAGGTAACCCTGGTGCCCGATGCTGAAGATGCTATTACCTCCAATGCAGGTTGGGATACCCTTAAGCACAGGGATTTTTTAAAGGAGGTTATTACTGAATTCAAGAACAACGGAATTCGTACCTCCATCTTTGTTGATCCTGTACCCAAAATGATCGAAGGAGCCGTGAAAACCGGGACAGACCGTATAGAACTCTATACCGAGGAATATGCCCGTGAATATGCAAAAGGTAATAAAGAGGCTGTAAAACCTTATTCCGAATGTGCGGAGGTTGCCAATAAATTGGGATTGGGGATCAATGCGGGTCATGATCTTTCCCTGGAAAACATCCGGTTTTTTAAAGAAAATATCCCGGGACTGCTCGAAGTGTCTATCGGGCACGCTCTAATAGCGGAAGCATTATACCTTGGGCTGGAAAATGTCATTCAGCAATATTTAAAACTACTTAAAGATTAATGAGATTACATTCGACGATATTAGGAGAAGGAAAACCAATGTTGATATTGCATGGCTTCCTGGGAATGAGCGATAACTGGAAGACCCTGGGAAGGCAGTTTTCCGAAGAAGGTTTTCAGGTGCATTTGATAGATCAGCGAAATCATGGTAGAAGTCCGCACAGTGACGACTTCAGCTATTTGTTGCTTGCGCGTGATGTTAAGGAATATTGTGATTTCCATAAACTGGAAGACTGCGTGTTGCTTGGCCATTCCATGGGAGGGAAAGTCGCTATGCTGGCTGCATCGCTTTATCCTCACATTATAGAGAAGCTTATCGTGGTAGATATTGCTCCTAAATATTACGCTCCTCATCACCAACAAATTCTTGAGGGACTTCAAGCTCTGGATGAGGCGCAACTTTCTTCACGAGGGGAGGCAGAAGAACTGCTTTCAGAATATGTAAAAGAAGAGGGCGTACGTCTCTTTCTTCTAAAGAACCTTTACTGGAAATCTAAGGGGAAACTGGCTTTAAGAATGAATCTAGAAGCTTTGGTGAACAATATAGAGGCCGTAGGAGAGGCTCTTCCTCATGACGCCAGCTTCACAAAACCGACTCTTTTCATAAAAGGTGAAAGGTCAAATTATATTACAGAAGAGGATGAAAAGTTGATCCTGCAACATTTTCCTGCTGCCAAAATAGTGTCCATTCCTAAAGCAGGGCACTGGGTACATGCTGAGGATAAAAAGGCATTTTTCACAGCTGTAATGCAATTCCTGTAAATAAACGCCCTGTTTATTGTGCACGCATAATAAAAATACCTTTATTATTGCGTAATCCCCATTTTATGCTATTTTTGAACCATTATCCATACTTTAATCTACAAATGCAATTATGAGAAAATTTTTCTTTCTGGCGGTGTTTGCTTTGGCAAGTGCCGTGACTTATGCCGGCGGTTACCGCGTAAGTGTCCAGGGGCAGCGCGCCCTGGCGATGGGACACACCGGGGTAGCAGTCGTTAACAGTGCCGAATTAGGATTCTTTAACCCGGCTGGGTTGGTCTACCTTGAGAATAAACTTACAATTTCGGCAGGGGCAAGTGCCATTTTTTCTGACGTTGCCTGGCAAAATCAGGAAACCGGTGAAATAGCCCGTACAGATAATCCTGTTGGAACACCTTTTTACATCAATGCATCCTATAAATTAAAAGACTGGCTTTCTTTAGGTCTTAGTGTCTACACTCCTTATGGAAGTACCGTACAGTGGGAAGACGATTGGGCAGGATCTCATTTAGTAAACAATATAGAATTACAGGCTATCTATATTCAACCACTGGTTTCGGTAAAAGTAGCAGAATGGTTCAGCGTTGGAGGGGGGCCTATATTTGTAACCGGTGCCGTAAACTTTAATAGAAACCTGAACAGAACCCTGACTGATGAGGAAGGAAACCGCTCTAACGTGACCGTTGATGCCTCAGGGGTGAATGAATTTGGGTGGAGTGCCAGCGCCATGTTCCTTGCAACCGATGATCTCAAATTCGGTATTAACTATAGGTCGGAGATCATTATGAATGCCGAGGATGGAAGTGCAGATTTCGAAAACATTCCGAATTCTCCGATGGCTCCATTTAACGATACAACCTTTGATGCTTCCTTGCCTTTACCGGCAGAACTTACAGTAGGAGCTTCTTATCAATTTGATGACAAGTGGCTGTTCGCATTTGATTTTAACCGCACGTTCTGGGAGGTTTACAGGTCTCTTGATCTTGATTTTGCAGATCCTAATATTCCTGATTCTAAAAATCCGCGTAACTACAAAGATGCCAATACATGGAGATTTGGAGCGCAATATACTGCTACTGATAGGCTAGTGTTGAGAGCGGGTTATTATTATGATGAATCTCCTGTGCAGGAAGGATACTTTGCTCCTGAAACTCCACGAAACGATTCTATGGGCTTCACGGGGGGTCTGTCTTTGGACGTGACTTCAAAACTGGCCATAGATGCTTCTTTTGCATACATCAGGTTTGATGAAGTAGACGCTGTGTATAGCCCAGATCCACAGGAATTCCCAGAATACGAGGGAGCTCCATTTGGTGGTACCTATAAATCTGTGGCCTTTATTCCTGGTTTGGGTGTGACTTATAAACTCTAATAAAAAGATTTCTATACAATGAAAAATTATATAAAATACATCGGAATTCTTGCCCTGGGAATGGT
>CAZNFK010000030.1:0-4751 GCA_964572365.1 uncultured Flavobacteriaceae bacterium
GCAAAAGAACAAAATTTATTTTTCCAGCCTCATTTTTTTTGTCAAATTTTAAAAGTCGTATGATCTGTTCCAGGTCTTCTTCAGAGAATTCGATCTGCCCGTACATTGACACGATCGTCTTTTTTATTTCACTGAGTTTGTTCTTCGGAAAAGCTTCCGTTTTAAAAGATAAATAGGCTGCCAAAACCATTCCTATTGCCACTGCTTCCCCGTGTAACAGTTTTTGCCTGGAGGGAGCTTCTAAAAAGTAGGATTCAATGGCATGCCCCAGTGTATGTCCAAAATTGAGACTTTTCCTAAGGTTTTGTTCAGAAGGATCCTGTCGCACTACATTTTGCTTGATGATTACCGATTCCTCTATCAGGACATCAAGGTCACCAAGATCCAATTTTCCCAGATCTGAAAGTTTATTCCAGTATTCCTCATCCTGAATAAGTCCATGTTTCAACATTTCAGCCAGTCCGCTGCGCATTTCCGCAGCTGGAAGGGTTTGAAGAAATACAGTATCTACAACAACCATTTCTGGAGGACGAATTACCCCCACCTGATTTTTCAATCCGTCAAGGTTTACTCCATTTTTCCCGCCTATTGCGGCATCTACCATCCCTAAAAGGGTCGTGGGAAAATGTATACATGAAATACCTCTTTTGAAGGTGGCCGCTACAAATCCTCCAAGATCGGTAACCACGCCGCCTCCCAGGTTTATCACAAGACTTTTGCGATCTGCACCCAGATCTGACAGAATCTTCCAGATTTCATTGCAGGTTTCAATGGTCTTATTTTCCTCCCCAGCCTCCATCTCTACTACTTCAATAGGGACGGAAGTTTCCAGCTTTTGAAGGAATGACGGGAGGCAATGAAGATGCGTATTGGTGTCTACCAGAATAAATATTTTCGAGAAACTATTATCGGCAATGAATTGGTTGAAATTCTTATAGCCGTCGTCATTAAAATATACCCGGTTTTCAGGAAAGGATTGGCTCATGCTTTAGATCAAAAAAAGTGCGTTTAAGGGCCGAAAATAAGGAGAATTATTCTAATAATTTCTTACCCAATAAGTATCTTTGTAGAACTAATCTACACTCATGATCGTAAAGAAAATTTTCAATGATACTGAGACTGCCTTCAAACTGAAGACAGACTCTGAGCTTAACCGCGCTATCTTTCTATTCGAGATGATAGACAGGCCTTTGCTGGTAAAGGCGGGAACTGCTTTGACCAACGTAGCCCTAAAGGTTCATTTACCTGTTGAAACACTTATTAAAAAGACCATTTTTAATCAGTTTTGCGGAGGCGTGACCGAAAAAGACTGCATGCCTACCATCAATAAAATGTATTCCAAGCATCTTCACAGCATTCTGGATTATTCCGTAGAAGGAAAAGAGAAGGAAAGTGAATTTGAAAAAGCCATCGAACGAAAGACCAACATTGTAAAGTTCGTGGCAGATAAAGATGCTATACCTTTTGCTGTCTTCAAGCCAACCGGGATAGGAAGATTTGAACTTTGGCAAAAGGTTTCGGCCAACGCCAGCCTCTCTTTGGAAGAAGAAGAGGAGTGGCAACGTGTAAAGAACCGGGTCAACAAGATCTGTGAAGCGGCCTATAACAACAATGTCCGGCTTCTTGCCGATGCCGAGGAAAGCTGGATGCAGGATGCTGCAGATGTGCTGATAGAAGAAATGATGTTTAAATATAATCGTGAAAAGGCCATTATTTTCAACACCCTTCAATGTTATCGCTGGGACAGGTTACAATACCTAAAAGACCTTCACAGCCGTGCAAAAGATCAGGGCTTTATTGTGGGAGCTAAGATCGTTAGGGGCGCTTATCTTGAAAAAGAAAATGCCCGTGCTGCAAAAATGGGATATTTGAGCCCTATTTGTGAGAACAAGGAAGCCACAGATGTAAATTATAACGGTGCCGTGACTTACTGTCTTGCCCATATTGATGACATCTCTGTCTTTATAGGAACTCATAACGAAATGAGTAATTATCTCGCCTTGCAGATCATGGAGGACAAAGGTATCGCCAAAGATGATGATCGGGTTTGGTTCTCTCAGTTATTCGGAATGAGTGAACATATAAGCTACAACCTGGCAGAAGAAGGTTATAATGTCGCTAAATTGGTGCCGTTTGGCCCCGTACGTGAAGTGGTTCCTTATCTAATCAGAAGAGCTGAGGAGAACACCTCGGTTAAAGGACAAACCGGGCGGGAACTTGCCTTACTTTATGAAGAGCGAAAGAGAAGAGGTGGAGAAATCATGAAGAGCAACAGGGAGAGTGAATTGGTTAGCTAAGTTCATCTATTTCAAAATAATGGGGTGGGAGTTTAAAGGTTCCTGGCCCAAAGGAGTTAAGAAAAGCGTGGTGATCGTGGTGCCGCACACCAGCTGGCACGATTTTTACCTGGGGCTTATGGTGCGAAGGATCCTGGGAGTTGAAATTAAATATCTCGCTAAAAAGGAACTTTTTAAACCTCCGTTTGGATGGTATTTCAAATGGATGGGCGGAACCCCGCTGGACCGTACTCCCGGACAAAAAAAGGTAGAGGCCATTGCCAATATCTTCAGGAATAAAGAGGAACTTAGATTGGCCATGTCTCCCGAGGGAACCCGAAAAAAGGTAAAAGACTGGAAAACCGGATTTTATTACATAGCTAAATCGGCCGATGTGCCTATCGTGATGATCGCTTTTGACTTCGGAAGAAAAAGGGTGAAAATTTCACAGCCCCTGTATACTACAGATGATAAAGACGCTGATTTTAATAAGATCAGGGAATTTTATAAAGACGTGATAGGGAAAGTTCCCCATTATACATAAAAAAACCTCTGCCGACCGGCAGAGGTTTTTTGCTATCAAGTTTTAGTACCTGAAAACCGCATTCATCTTTGAACTTTTTTCGGGCATGAAATCATTTTCGATCAAATAGACCTTTCCTCCTTGTTCCATTACTTTTACGGCTGCGAGGTTCATAAGCGACATGTTTGCTGAAGATTGTTCATCATGAACATCTACAGAAGCCATGTTTTCGTTGTAATTTCCCCAAATATCTTCCCTGTTCTGTAAAAAGAGGGTATCTACTTTTCCTTCGAAAATAGCAGGGATGATCTCGGTGACCGAAGTAGAGGTGCGGCCGGGATTCATTTCCCTGAACTGGACCATTTTTTCTTCCTTTTCTTTATTGAAATGCGGCTCAAGAACATTTAAGGCAGCCGCATGTAAGGCCAGCATGTTCTCATAATCTGAAGGATTCCCGGGAACGGGTTCAGGAAACAATTTTTTATAGGTGTTGGCTTCCTGGTAAATAGGGAAGAGGTAATCCTGGCAGGCGACCACCAATGGAACCTTTTCGTCCTTCAGAACTTCATGAATTCCTTTATCTACAGCTCTGAAAAAGCGTAAAAACTCATTCTTTTTATCTCTATCTGCGCCACCCTGACCGTGCATAATGGTTTCGCCGGTTGCAGAGTTCTGAGACCTGAATTGCAGGCTCTTCTCTTCATAGTCATAACCAACCCTGTCTTCGAGTTGGGCAGGCACAAGATCTTTTACGTTTACCTCGCCAATACTGTAGAGGTTTCCTTCATAGAGTTTCACATTATCTAACTGCAGGGAAAGTAGGTAAAACCTGGTCTCTCCCGAGAACATCGGTACCAGGGGTTTGAGGTAAAAGTGATCGGCGATGTAGGTAAAGGCCTCAAATTTTACCGGGAGGGTGAATTTTTCGATGAAACCCTCAGCCAGGAAAATCGCCAATCCGTCTGACTGGTGTCTCCAAAAATCCCGGTCATCAAGCAGGTTTTGCAGGGGTTTACCTATTTTTTCTATCTTTTCTTTATCCAGCCCCATTTCTTTCAGCTTTTCTGAAGCTTTTTTCCATTGGCTTTTCAACTGTATCCTGTCCTTTTCTTCCAGTACATCTTTGCCGATGCGCTGGGTAGGCAGAAAAATGGAGATACATGGATTATTGTCAAATTTCGCTAAGTTTTCAAATTGTTCTTTCGTGAGAATTGGCATAGTTCATTATTTTTTTAGTGGTTCCGGGAAACCAAAACCACCTGATTATTTTAGTAGTTAAGTTACTTTAAATGAGACGATTTACAAAAATGAGACCTGCGCCTCACTCATAATTTTTCCTTAATTAGAACGGCTCATGCAGTTAATTTTCTCTTAATTGAAAAATACCCGATCTACCACCAAACAATGAAGAATCTATGGAATTCCTGTTCCTTTGTTTTCATCCAGATAAGCGGGGATTGTTTTTTTTGAAGGAGAGGGGTTATTTGTTCCTGGATCTCTTCAAATGAGAACCATTGCTGGTTGTTCCTGGGCAGGATGGGCCAGTCCGGTTTTTTAGGTGAAAAGAATTTAGCAGAACCAAATCGAGATTTGTCGAATTCGCCTGCGTGAAGCCATCGACCCTGTACGGTAGCCAAAGAAGCATGGTTGCGGTTGGAAGAGTGATCCCATGGAAGAAAGAAATTTGCTTTGAAACATATCTTTTGCTCCACATCTTCTGCCTGTATGCCAAGGTTATCCAATAAAGGTTGGGTTTCCTGCCTGTGTAACAAAGGAAATTGTTTCTTTACCAAACGGTTCAACTTTCGGGAAAGATTATCCCTGTGGTTCGGTCCGGTCCACCGCTCAGATTCAATAATGATTTCAGGATCATACAGATAGAATTTGTACACCAGTTCCACATGTGAGATCTTTCCGGATTTCCTATTTTTCAGAAGAAAATCCAGTTCTCC
>CAZNFK010000030.1:4851-21231 GCA_964572365.1 uncultured Flavobacteriaceae bacterium
AGAATGGTTATGAAAGGGTGTAGATCTACTTTATCTCCCACGATGTAAGGCTCCATGATGTAGCTTTCCACAAATTGTCCTATAAAAAACGTGAGACTGATACCTATGAGCACCATAGGATTTCCGGAAGTCAAATAACCAAAAACCATGGCCATTCCAAATCCTATTACGTTCCCTACATAAGGTATGATGCTAAAGACGGCTGCAAGTACACTCACAAGAATAAAATTATTAACCCCTGAAACGCCCAAACCTATAGCGTAAAATACAGACAGGAATGCGATGAGGATCAATTTACCAACGAGATATTGTTGGATCACTGTCGCCGATTTTAAGATGACCTTTTGCAGGCTTATCCGCTTTTCATCGGGAAAGAGGCGAAGCAGGAATTTTCGGAAGTGCTTACGGTAATTCAGAATAAAAAAGATATAGATGAAAGTGAGAAGATAAGTACCAAAGAAACTCATGACCTTGCTAAAAAAGGTGGCTGCTTTTTGTCCCGGTTTGGAACCTGTACTCAAAAAGGGTATGGATAACGCCCCTTGTGATGACTTTTCCAGGTCTTTTTGGGAAAGCGGGGTATGCTCAAATACGAATCCTTTTAATTTTTCCACTTTTGGCTTCATGGTTTCTTTGATCTTTGGCCAGTCATCTACCAGGTTTTTGACCTGCATAGAGAAAAGAGCTACAAATCCCAGGGAAAGAATAAACAATAAAATAGTGTTGATCAGGGAAGCCCAGGTTCTTTTAACCGATCTTTTTTCCATTTTTCGGCTAAGGGGAAAAACGAGTAAGGCAAGGACTGTGGCGACCGCAAAAGGAGCCAGAAACGGTTTCGCTTTTATGAGGCCTGCAAAAAGGAAGTATAATAAAAGAACAGAAAGGGTAGAATAGTACAGAATTCTTTTACCTGGTACCATATTTCATGATTTGGTTGTAAGTGAATATACAAAACCACAGGCCAAAAGTTTTTAACTAAAAGTTAAAGAGATTTATATCCAGCTCCTAATCTGTTTCTTGCTCATATAAAGATGCTGGTTTTAACTATAACCGGTCACACTGAAAATTCTTAGATTTGGGAAAATATATCTTTTTGCAACCTCAACGTTTTTATTATCTCATAGAAATCCAATATCTCGGGTACCGTTTGCATGGCTGGCAACGACAACCCGGATTTAAAACGGTCGAAGGATTGGTCAAGAAGACCCTGAAATTTGTTTTAGGTGAAACGCGCTTTAAGGTTCTTGGCGCGAGCAGGACAGATGCCATGGTTTCTGCACACCAGGCTGCATTTGAACTCTTCATAGATCATGAACCCCTCGAAAATATGGCCGATTTCCTGGTGCTTTTCAACCACAACCTTCCGCAGGACATCAGGGCGTTGAGCATTAAGGAAGTGGATGCCAAATTCAACATTATTCAGCATCCAAAGCAGAAAGAGTATCTGTATCTATTCGCCTTCGGGAGGAAAAGTCATCCTTTTGCCGCCCCTTTACTGGCCACTTTTCTTGAAAAGCTTGATGTGGAAATGATGATGACAGCCGCAAAGCTTTTTGAAGGCACACATTCCTTTCATAATTACTGCACAAAACCTACAGAACATACGGTACTGGAAAGAAAAATCGATCTTTGCCGGGTAGAACTCAATGAGGAAATCACCGCCAGTTTTTTTCCCGACAAAACTTATTTGTTAAGGGTGCAGGGTTCTGGATTTCTACGGAATCAGATCCGGTTGATGATGGGTGCCCTGGTTATGGTAGGAAATGGGCAATTAACCCTTAATGATATTGAACGAAGTCTGCACCAAGGTGTTAAAAGACCCATGAACTTCATAGCCCCGGGAAGCGGACTAATCCTCAACAAAGTAGATTTCCCCTGATTCAGGAGCTTTTTTCTTTTGCAAGAATGGTGAGGGCTAAACGAATCGTCTTATAATCTATCGCCTCCTGGAAATGTTCAAAGTAGGCTTTTAACGCAGGAGGATCATTCAGCTCTTTTTTTGCCTTTTCTACTGCTTTCAGATCATTTTTTGAAACAAATCTGTGCAAGTCAATCTCTTCACCTTTCTCGTATAAAGTAGTAAGGTGTGAAAAGATCGTAGTAGGGGCAAGCTTTCTTTTTTGCGAAATTTCTTCGATGCTTAGGCCTTTCCGGTATAATTCTAAAGTGATCTTATAGGTATTACCTTTCTTTTTGCTCTTTTTTTCCCGCTTTTGTTTACTGAAGGCGATGATCTCTTTTATAAAACTATAGCCGTAATTTTGCAGCTTTTGACGGCCCACCCCGTTTATTTGCATGAATTCCTCATCGGTCATCGGCCGGTGCTTTTCCATCTCCTTCAGCGTAGCATCATTGAAAATTAGGTAAGGCGGAATTTCCTCTTCTTTGGCAAGTTTCAGCCTTAGTTGTCTCAGCCGTTCAAAAAGGGTATTTTCTACCTTCTTTTCGGCAACTACAGGTTCTTTTGTCGTTTCCTTCTGAAGAATATGGGCAAGCCTCACTTTTTCCTTCTCAAAAAGCACTTTTTTGGCAAGTGCTGTAAGCTGAAGCTTATTTTGGTCATGAAATGCGATCTCTACATACCCAAGGTTGATGAGTTGGATAAGATACTGCTGCCAGTCTCTCCAGGAAACATCATTGGCGATCCCGAAGGTTTTTACCTGCTGATAGCCTTTTTCGAGCACCTGTGCATTATGAGAACCCCTTAAAACATCTATGACCATTGAAATGGGTTCCTGCCCTTTTAATCTGTAAATAGTGGAAAGGGCTTTTTGAGCCAGTATGGTGCCGTCAAAAAATTCTGGCGGATTTCTACATACATCACAATTGCCGCAATCTTCAGAGATCAATTCCCCGAAATAACTCAGCAGGATCTTTCTTCGGCAACTCAGCGCTTCAGAATATTGTTTCATCCTGTCCAGTTTTGCGAGCTGGACCTCACTGTTACCGGCATTATCGGCAAACTTCCGAAGCTGTACCACATCGGCATAACTATGGAAGAGCAGGGTGGAAGAAGGAAGGCCGTCCCGGCCGGCACGTCCTATTTCCTGATAATATCCTTCAAGGTTCTTCGGAAGGTTGTAATGTATCACCCACCTCACGTTCGACTTGTCGATTCCCATTCCGAAGGCGATCGTTGCACAAATGATCTGGTTCTTATCATTTATAAATTCTTCCTGGATGCTGATGCGCTCGTCATGAGCCAAACCGGCATGATAGGCTGCAGCTTCAAAGCCTTTGCTGTTGAGTTTGGAAGCGAGTTCTTCGGTATTTTTCCGGCTAAGGCAGTAAATGATCCCGCTTTCCTTTTGCCTGCCTTTCAAAAACGTCTTTATTTGGTCGAACTTTTTGTTTCCGGGCCGCACTTCCAGGCTCAGGTTCTTTCTGTCAAAAGAGGCAATGAACTGCTTGGCTTCGGGGATATTAAGTTGATCACAAATGTCTTTGCGGGTGGCCTTGTCGGCAGTAGCGGTGAGGGCGATAATGGGGGTAGAGGGATAGCGGCTCTTAAGGTAACCCAACTGGGTATAGGCGGGCCTGAAGTCGTGCCCCCAGCCAGAAATGCAATGCGCCTCATCAATGGCAATAAGACTTATCTTTCCCGAAGAAAATACAGCATCGATGTACTGCAAACTTTCAGGAGCAACATAAAGAAGCTTGATCTCATTTCGAGAGATTCGGGAAAAAATATCCTGTTGCACAGTTTCTGACTGACTGCTGTTGAGAAACGCTGCAGGGATTCCGTTGGCTGTTAATCCGTCGACCTGGTCTTTCATCAGGGCGATCAAAGGAGAGATGACGAGTGTAATTCCGGGAAGCAGGAGGGCAGGCAGCTGAAAACATATGGATTTCCCTCCACCGGTAGGCATGATCACCAGGTTGTCCTTACCCTCAAAAACCGAAGTTATTATTTGCTTTTGCAAAGGTCTGAAGGAATCATATCCAAAATATTCCTTTAATGTGTTCGATAAAACCGTTTCCTCCACCATGTTGCAAAGGAAAACAAAGCTGCACCAAATAACAACTTGAAAAGTGGAGTTCTGAATAAATCCTTTTATTCTTACATTTATCACAAATCAAACCTCATGGCAAAGCGAAAAAGGTATTTTCATAAAAGACCAAAATCAACCAAATCTCTCAACCAGGCTCCGGGAACGGTTACCTATGTGGGACACAAAGAAAAAGCCGAGACAACGCTGGAGGTAATAGATTACAATACGGAATTCTATGAAAGATACGTTTCCCAAACCCCCGAGGATGCATTTAAATATGAAGAGGAGGACAGGATCACCTGGATCAATATTGATGGTTTAAGCAACACTCAGGAGATCGAAAAAGTGGGGAAATATTATGAGCTTCATCCTCTCATTATTGAAGACATTGTCAATACCAACCAAAGGCCAAAGATAGATGAGTACAAGGATTACTATTATATAGTGGCCAAAATGCTTTACAGGAGGGCCGACGGGCATCTCGAAAATGAGCATATAAGTATGGTTTTGGGAAAGAATTATGTGCTGACTTTCCAGGAAGCCGGCGGTGATGTTTTTGACGGAGTAAGGGAAAGACTTGCAAAAGGCAAGGGAAGAATAAGAAGCAGGGGAGCAGATTACCTTGTTTTCGCTCTTTTGGATGCCATTGTTGATCATTACTTCATTGTGGTAGAGGAGATAAGCGACAAGATCGAAGCTTTAGAAGAAATGCTTATTAGTGCTGAACCCCATGAGGATACTACGCTGGAAATCCAGGAATTAAAAAGAACGATGTTGAGGATACGCCGGGCTGTCTTTCCTTTAAGGGAGGTGGTAAGCCGCCTGGAAAAAGGAGATAAAGGATTGATCCATGAGCATACCATAAACTATATCAGGGATCTTTACGATCACATGATTCAGGTTTCAGAAAATATCGAGATCTACCGGGAAATGACCTGGGGTCTTATGGATATGTACATGACCACCATTAGCCATAAAATGAACGAAGTAATGAAAGTACTTACGATCATGGCTTCCATTTTTATTCCGCTTACTTTTTTGGCCGGAGTTTACGGGATGAATTTTGAAAACATGCCCGAGCTGGAATGGAAATATGGATATCCGGCCATTTTGTTGATCATGCTGATTTTATTTATTGGAATGATGGTATATTTTAAACGCAAACGCTGGTTATGAAACTTCTTTTTCCCAAAATTTATCATTCCAGGAGTTTGGGTCGGGAGTTTTGATCTCCTCTTCTTTGTTTTTAAGTACTTCCAGCTTTTCTTCGGAAACTTCTGACTGAATTTCATTAAAAAGGACTCTCTCTTCAAACCTGATATGTTTTTCTAACTCCTTTTCAATATCGGTAAGGGCTTTTTCTATATTTATTTCTTCCTTAAAAAGTTGTTGCAGGCGTAAGTGGTCGGTTTCTGCTTTTTTCACCAGGGGATGATCTTTTCCCAGTAAGCTGAAGATCTCCTCCTCCTCAAATTGAAAATGAGGCCTTAACTGGGAGTTGAAATAGAAGTCTGTATAGGCTTTGATCCTCTCGGGGTCAATTTCCTTCTTCTTTCCTTCTCTTATTTTCCAGCATAACAAAAGACTCTCATGATGGTCTCTGCTTAATGGCTTTAGTGCCTTATGTCTTTTTAAAGGATGCTTCATTTTGCTCGTTTTGATAAAAACCAAATGTAGCGGTTATAACCCATCTATCATATGACCACGATCAGTATTTAGAATTGATTTTTAGAGGGTTAGCCGGATTTTATCTTTTTTTTAGTAATAGAAATTCAGCCGAATCCTTGAATCCTTTATAAATTAGAAGAACAGAGCAAAAATAACTTGTAAAAACTTCATTTCCATGAAAATAGGATTTCACGCCTCGCATGAACAGTTTACGCCAAGCCATCTGCTTCAATTGGTTCAAAAAGCAGAACAGGCGGGCTTCCAGGCGGTATTGTCTTCAGATCATTTTCATCCCTGGAGCGACAAACAGGGGGAAAGCGGATTTGCCTGGAGCTGGCTTGGAGCCGCCATGCAGGCTACTTCTTTGGAATACGGAATAGTAAATGCTCCCGGGCAAAGATATCATCCCGCCATTATTGCCCAGGCTGTGGCAACTTTAGATGAGATGTTTCCCGGCAGGTTCTTTCTTTGTTCGGGTAGCGGGCAACTGCTCAATGAAAATATCACGGGTGAAAAGTGGCCCGCAAAAAGGGACAGGAATAAGAGATTGCAGGAGTCGGTAGAGGTAATGCGCCGGCTGTGGCAGGAGGAAGATTATTTAAACCACCAAGGAATGTTTACCGTGGAGCGGGCGAAACTCTTCACAAAACCAACCCATATTCCCACGGTTTATGGTGCAGCAATAACCGAAAAGACAGCAGCCTGGCTGTCTTCCTGGGCCGATGGCATGATCACCATTTCCAAACCTATTGATGAACTCGAAAAGATGATAAAGGCGTTTAGAGGTGCAGATGGAAAAGAAAAACCAATGGCCCTTAAAGTTCAGATATCTTACGCAGATACCCGGGAAAAAGCCCTGGAAGGTGCCTGGGAACAATGGAAGAATCTTATTTTTCCCAGTAAACTTATAGCAGATATTGACAGTCCGGAGAAATTTGATGCCCTGGGAATGAATACGAGAAAGGAAGATCTTGAACAGCATGTGATAATTGGGAACGATGCAAAAGTATTTATTGAAAAGATCAAAAAATTTAAGGAAATGGGATTCGAAAAAGTGATCATTCACAATGTGAACAAACAACAGGAAGATTACATCAATTTCTTCGGAAAAGAAGTGCTTCCAAACCTTTAACAGCAATAACCAACCAATATGAATAAATACTGGTACAAGAATGCGGTGATCTACTCGCTCGACGTAGAAACCTTTAAAGATGCTAACGGCGATGGTACGGGAGATTTCAAAGGACTTAAAGAGGCCCTCCCTTATCTTTCAAGCCTGGGGGTTACCTGTCTCTGGCTTCTACCCATTTTTGATACTCCCAACCGTGACAATGGTTATGACGTAAAAGATTATTACAAGATAGACCCCCGCCTGGGGGATCTGGGACATTTCGCCCAATTGATTGATGCAGCCGAGGAAGTGGGAATAAGAATATTAATAGATCTGGCAGTGAACCATACTTCTACAGAGCATTTCTGGTTCCAGCAGTCCCGGAAAAATAAAGATTCCAGGTACAGGGATTATTATATCTGGGTAGATGAAAAGCCCGAAGACCCCGAACCAAACATGATGGCCGAAGATGGAAAAAAAAGTACCAGCTGGCAATATGACCGCACCGCAAAAGCTTATTATTTTCATTCCTTCTATCCGCATCAACCCGATCTTAATATTGCCAATAAGCAGGTGCAGGAGGAAATTTTCAGGATCATGCATTTTTGGTTGAAGCTGGGGGTTTCGGGCTTCAGGATAGACGCAGCGCCGCACATGTTCAAGGAAAAAGGCAGAATGGATTTTGAAGGAGATCCGCATGAGATCTTCCGAAATTTCAGGGAGTTTGTAGAAACTCAAAAACCCGATGCAATTCTGCTGGCCGAAGTAGACCTTGATCCCAACCAGTACAACAAATATCTAGGAAATGAAGACCAAATGCATATGTTGTTCAACTTCTATGTAAATAACTTCATGTACCTCTCTTTTGCAAGAGAAGAGGCAACGCCTATTGCCAGGGCACTGCAAAGAATGCCACTGGAGATCACTGAAAAAGAACAATTGGCCACTTTTCTTCGAAATCATGACGAGCTGAACCTGGATAAACTGAGCAGGAACGAAAGAGAAGAGGTTTTTAATGTTTTCGCACCCAAGGAAAACATGCGCATTTTTGGCAGGGGCATTAGAAGAAGACTAGCCTCCATGCTTGGAAAGGACCGCAAAAAAATGGAATTGGCTCATAGCCTTCTTTTCACCCTTCCGGGAACTCCGGTTTTGCGTTATGGAGAAGAAATTGGAATGGGCGAAGATCTTTCAATGGAAGGTCGTTCCAGTGTTCGTACCGTGATGCAGTGGGCCAACGAAAAGAATGGTGGATTCTCTACCGCACAAAAAGAAAAACTCATTAGAAATGTCATTTCAGGAGGTGAATTTGGTTATGAGAAGGTGAATGTAAGCGACCAACTGAGAGATCCCGATTCTTTTCTTACCTGGATCTCTAAAGCCATTGATTACCGAAAAGAGTTTGCAGAATTCGGCTGGGGCCGCAATCATATAATAGACACGGGAGATCCACGGGTACTGGGCCATTATACGAAATCTGAAAAGGGGATGGGGGTGGCCTTTCACAACTTTACCGATGAATCAGTTATCATAAAACTGGAGGTGGACGAGGATGAGTTTAAGGATGTGGTTGATGTCTTTGGAGACATAAGATACGAAACCTTCGATCCCAAAAAAGCCGAAGTAAAATTAAATCCATATGGATATCGATGGATGCATAAAAAACAACACTTCTTATGACATATAACGATTATTTATGGTGGCACAAAGGAGTAGTTTACCAGGTTTATCCCAGATCTTATAAAGACAGTGACGGAGATGGAGTGGGAGACCTGCAGGGAATTATTGAAAAACTAGATTATTTAAAAGACCTGGGGATCAAAGCTGTCTGGGTTTCTCCGATTTTCCCTTCACCTATGGCCGATTTTGGCTATGACGTTAGTGACTACACCGGGATTCATCCGCTCTTTGGTAGTATGGATGATTTTGATGAACTGCTTAAAGAGGTACACCAACGGGAATTGAAATTGATCCTTGACCTGGTACCCAATCATTCTTCAGATCAGCATCCGTGGTTTCAGGAATCAAGGAGCTCTAAAGATAATCCAAAGAGGGACTGGTACATTTGGAAAGATCCGCAGCCTGACGGAGATCCGCCCAACAATTGGCTTAGTGTCTTTGGTGGTTCGGGTTGGGAATTTGATGAACAAACAGGTCAATATTACTACCACGCCTTTCTTAAAGAGCAACCGGACCTTAACTGGCGAAATCCTGAAGTGCAGGAAGCCATGTTTGATGTCATGCGGTTTTGGCTGGAAAAAGGGGTGGATGGTTTTCGAGTAGACGTAATGTGGCACATGATCAAGGATGACCAGTTGAGGAACGATCCGCCTAATCCGGACTACAAAGAAGGAATGAACTCCTACAGCAAACACATACCCGCCTATTCTACAGATCAGGACGAGGTGCATGATATCGTGCATAAAATGAGGAAGGTAATCGATGAATATGAGGAGCGGCTGCTTATTGGCGAGATCTACCTGCCCATTAGTAAACTCGTACGGTATTATGGGGAAGACAACCGGGGAGCACACCTGCCTTTTAATTTTCAATTGCTGCAATTGCCCTGGAACGCTGCAAAGTTAGAAGCGGCGATTAGCGAATATGAGGGTGCCCTGCCCGAATTTGGCTGGCCTAACTGGGTGTTGGGGAATCATGACAAATCCCGCATTGCGACACGTGTAGGCAGGGATCAGGCAAAAATTGCCGCCATACTCCTGTTAACGCTTCGTGGCACTCCCACCATCTACTACGGTGATGAACTGGGAATGGAAGACGTGGATATTCCGAAGGACAGGATAATGGATCCACAAGCATTAAATGAGCCAGGAGTGGGACGCAGCCGGGATCCCGAACGCACGCCCATGCAGTGGAATGCTTCTGAAAATGCCGGATTCTCAACCGGAGAGCCGTGGCTTCCGTTAATGGATAATTACAAGGAGGTGAATGTTGAGAAACAGTGGGAGGAGGAGGGATCAATGCTACAGCTTCACAGAAGACTGCTGGAGATAAGAGCACGCGAAGCGGCCCTCCATGTAGGAGATTACATTCCTGTGCCCGCTAAAGGAGAATTGCTGGCTTATATCAGAAAACATGAACAAAACCAATTCCTCGTGGTGCTCAACCTTAAAGATTCAGAAGAAACATTCGAGCCCGACCTGGAGTGGGAAGGAAAAGTTCAGATATCTACCAGTGGCCAAAAAGAAGGACAGGAACTAAAAAATACAACCAAAGTAGCTGCAAATGAGGGGCTATTGATAAAACTAAAGTAAGATGAGAACATTAGGAAAAAAGACCTGGGTGATCGCCGAAGGCTATATCCCAGAATACGGAACGGGAAAAGAACCTGAATTCACCAGCCATGAAACCGCCTGTATCTTAAACACCTCCAACCAGAATGCCGAGGTGGAACTAACTATATTTTTCTCAGACAAAGACCCCGTGGGGCCATATAAAGTAACTGTGGAGGCGCAGCGCACAAAACATTTAAGGTTCAATGATTTAAAAGACCCTGAGCCCGTGCCGCTGGGAACAGATTACGCCTGTGTAATAGAGTCATCGGTTCCGGTGGTGGTACAACATACGCGCCTGGATTCACGACAGGCCGAAAATGCGCTTTTAACGACCATAGCCTATTCCGAATAGATGGAAATCTTCAAGAACTGGAGCGGCAGCATGGTTTTTACTCCGGGAGAAATATGTACCCCCGAGGGTGAGGAACAGGTGTGTGCCCTGGTCAAAAAAGCGAATTCTGAAGGTAAAAAGGTAAGGGTGGTTGGTGCAGGTCATTCCTCATCTCCGCTGGTAAGGAC
This sequence comes from uncultured Flavobacteriaceae bacterium, assembly GCA_964572365.1. GTDB lineage: Bacteria > Bacteroidota > Bacteroidia > Flavobacteriales > Flavobacteriaceae > Salinimicrobium. Next base: position 15,435 of record CAZNFK010000030.1, read on the forward strand.
CAATGACTATTTGCTATCCCTGAAGCATTTTCGCGGAGTTGAAGAACCCGATCTTGAGAACCACCGTGCTACCGTGCCTACAGGAATGACCGTGAAGGAAGCCGGAAAGGACATTTTTCGCTACGGCCTGGCCATGCACAACACCGGCGATGTTGATGTGCAAACGCTCGCAGGTGCCATTGGAACAGGTACTCATGGTACGGGTGTAGAACTCGCTAATCTTTCCGCAATGCTCCACGGCGTAAGAATGGTAACCGGCACAGGAGAGATCGTGGATTTTAATAGAGATACTGATGCTGAAACCATGAAGGCGCTTCAGGTTTCTATGGGTAGCTGTGGAATTTTTCTCAAAATGCGACTGCAGCTGGAGCCCGTTTACCAACTTTTTCGAAGGGAATATTGCGTAAGCCTGAAGGATTGTATGGACAACCTTGAAGACCTAAAAAAGAACCGGAATTTTGATTTTTACTGGTATCCCCGTACAGATCTCTGCAAAATAAGGATCATGAACACCGAAAAAGAAAAAATGCCAGATATTTCCTATGGTTCCCTGGAACTCGAAAGAGAAGGTCCCAGCCATGAGATCCTTCCGCGCTCAAGAGATATAAAATTTGATGAAATGGAATACGTGTTGCCGCAGGAGAAGGCTATCGACTGCTTTTATGAAGTAAGACGGCAGGTAAAGGAGAAATTTCGACGTGATGTGGCGTGGAGACTGCTTATTCGCACTATTAAAAAAGATGATGCTTTGATAAGCCCAATGAGTGAAAGAGAATCGGTTACCATTTCCCTGCATCACAATGCTGGATTGAGGTTCTGGGATTATTTCCAGGCAATAGAACCTATCTTCCTGAAGTACGGCGGCCGGCCGCATTGGGGTAAGAAGCACACGCTGAAAGCGGAACAGCTTCAGGAACTTTATCCACATTGGCAAAAGTTTAAAGAGACCCGGCAAAAGTTTGATCCCGAAAACACCTTTTTGACTCCCTATATGCATGAACTTTTTAATTCAGGAAAATGAAGAAAATAGGAAAACTGGACTGGGCTTTTTCCGGCGGAAGAATACCTTTTGATTCTACCGGGGAAGAACCCATGTTCAACAGTCACGACAAAATTGCGGTACTGAATACTTCCGAAGAAGAGGCTGAGATAGAGATCTTCATATTTTATGAAGATGCAGCTCCTGTGGGCACCTATGAAGTGGAGATCAAACCAAAAAGGCTTCGAAAGATAAGGATCAACGATCTTATTGATCCTGAAGCAGTGCGGCTGGAGAGGAATTACGGCTGTTATATTCGTTCCAATGTACCGATTGTGATACAATTCAGCAGAATGAATACCGGTTCAAAAGAAGTCGCCCTTATGGGTTCAATGGCCTATGGGGAAGAAACTTAAAACCGAGAAATATGCTTGGATTCCTGCTGGCTTTTGGAACAGCAATTTCGGAAGCGCTTAAAGATGTAACCAGTAAACACAATCTTCATCACATTGATGAGTATACTGCTGCATTTTCCATGCACCTGGTGCAGAGTATTTTGCTCATACCTATAGTTCTTTACCTCGGGCTGGAATCCATGAGCATGCAATTCTTTTGGGCGTTGCTGGCCGGTTCTGTCCTGCAGCTGGGGGTCATTCTTTTATATTTCAAGGCGATAAAACGATCAGAAATTTCTGTGACCCTCCCATTGATCACCCTCACTCCTTTATTTATGCTTATCACTTCACCTATCATGATCGGGGAATTCCCCAACACCCTGGGACTCATTGGGATTTTACTGATCGTAATTGGTACCTACATTTCGAATATGAGCGAAGATCCAAAAAAGGTTTTTGCCCCCTTTATTTCCCTCCTTAAAAATCAGGGGTCAAGATATATGCTCCTGGTGGCATTTATATGGAGTATTACCGCAAACATCGACAAGATAGGGGTGGAGGAGACCTCGCCCGTATTCTGGGCTTTTTCAAAGGATTTTGTGATCCTGTTCTATTTGCTTCCTATCCTGCTGAGGAAATCGAACAAACCATTTCTCCAGATAAGAAACCGAAAATGGCCGTTGCTGTCGGTCGGATTTTTCAAAACCACCAGTGTTCTCGCCCAGATGTTCGCCATCCAACTTATCCTGGTGCCTTACGTTATTTCGATCAAAAGGGCAAGTGCGGTATTTATAATCCTTTACGCTTTTCTCTTTTTGAACGAACGAAAGAACATCAGGAACAGGATCATAGGGATCATCGTGATCATGTTCGGTTTGTATGTTATTGCAATTTCCTGAAAAATGAAATAAAAGGAGGGTTTTTACTTATTGTTCCTTGATTAAGAGATTTTTATATTAGGTCATCCTACACCAACCATACTTCCCCCTCAGATTTTTATTAGCTGCCTCCTGGAATTTTTAACCCTGGAAATCTTTGAGTTATGAGAAAGAGTATCTTTATCCCCATCCTTATTTTGTTGTTCGTACTTTCTTCCTGTAGCTCTGATGACAGTGTAATACAAGATAGTACCAAATCATCCCTTTCCTTCGGAATAGAGTTAAAGGATTTTACTTTGAACAACTCCGAATCGAAACAAACAGCTTCCAATATACCTGTGTGTAGTGATGAAGACCCGGCTTATGCAGAACTTATTCTTTCAAAGAATGGCGTACCGGTTGTCGGAACACCAAATTCACCTTACCGTTTGGTATTACTACATAACAATGTGAATGGAACAGCGGAAGTATTCACTGAGGAATCTTCTGACCTCGAATTAGAACCCGGAGGGTATACGCTTGATTATTTTCAGGTCTTTGACGAGACCGGAAATGTAATATGGTCAGCTCCTTTAGGCAACAATTCAACCGGTTTCGCCAAATTTGTAGATAACCCTCTACCATTGGAGATCAACCTTGGGGCGGGTGTGAAAAAATATGTTGAAGTTGATGTACTCTGCTACGATGACCGTTTTGTGAACCAGTATGGGTATAATTTTTTCCAGTTTGAAGGTACAGAGGCCATTGAATTCTGTATTTTCGGAAATTATTGTTTAGAGAACGGGAGACATGCCGACGCTGCAAAATACAGCGTTAGCATATGGAATTATAGCGGCAATCCCAATGTTCCTAAAGGAGCAAATCTCTACACAGATGTTGAGAATAGTATTATAATTACCGATTTTGAAGATCAATCTGAAACTTCTGCGGAACCGTTATGTTTTATATTGCCCGACAGAGCCGGAACAGATGAATATTATCTGGAATTAAGGCTTCTTGATTTTGGATACGAAACGGAAGAAACAATAATAAGGCAAGGGGTTTTCACAGATGAAGATGTGAAAATGCTGTTTACTGAAGGTAATTCTCTCAATTATTATCACTTTAGGGAAGGAAATTGTGGTCTATCCGATTCCCCTCTGTTATTCCAAGATGACGGAAATGGAGTAGATCCTAATCAGGATACCGATGGAGATGGAATTGCAGATGTTAATGACAACTGTCCCTACCAATATAATCCCGGACAGGGAAATCTGGAATACTATGGCGACACCTGTTTTGATCCCTGCTCCATTAAAACTGATGAAGTGAATCATCTACCTATTGCTTTGAATGGCAGCCTCGAATTTCATGAATTTTCAAATCCCGAGCGATTTGTTGGTTCACTGAGTTTTATTCACAAGAAATTGGATATAGGATGGATAGACGTGAAAACTTCTGAACCGGGTAAAATGCATGTTAATGTATATATCGATGCTGGAAGGTATCTGGAAGACCACGTTATAGAAATTAGGGATGCCATAGATTCGGAAAGCTTCTGCAAAGTAATCCATCCAACACAAATTGTTCCCGGATCGGGTAACAGTGGGATCTATAGCCAATTTGAAGTAGAAATTCCGGAAGGATTATCAGCACCTTATTATGTGAAATTTAAAGGAAATTTATTTGTCAATTTTTAATTCTTTTCTCCATGTACCGTTCGAAATCGATGAAAATCCAAACATTAGCCGCCATGCTCTTATTACTGTTCCTCGTTAGCTGCGGCTCGACCAGCAACTCCTTCAGTCAAGAGGAGGTTCTGAGGAACGCAACTGATACCCCGGCTTATTTCGAAAGTCCGGTGTCGGTTCCTGGGGAAAGAATCTGTAAAAGTCCTTTGAAAGATCCACGCGATGGAACAGAGATCAGCTTTATCAGAGCTTCCTGGCCTATGGCCGATTATGAAGTGCCATTAGGTAAGTATGGAGTGAAAGGTACTGAGCTTTTGAGGGTGAACTGTGAATCTGGCGAAGTGGTAGGGATAGTAAAGCGTTAGAACTGCCTGCAACTATTATAAAAAAGGCCCGGGAAAATAATTTTCTCCAGGCCTTTTTTAGCTATTGTGATCTAATTTATATCGCCTTGATCACAAAAAATCCGTCATTCCCTTGCGACTGATACAATGGCATAAAAATATAGGCGTCCCATTCGCTTTTTATTTCCTCTCCATTGCTGGTAGCCAAAAGTTCTCCTTTTTTGATCTTCTGAAAGTTCTTATACCCGGGTTCCATCTTGAAATCGTCACCTTCTTTGATCTCGTGTCGATATACGATCTCAAAGGTCTTTTCATCGGGCGCATTATTTTTGGTAAATTTCTCCACACACTCGGGATAGGTCGAGATCTGCTCAAGGTCAAGATCGCATGCTTCCTTAAGAGCTAACCAGATAATTCCTTCGTGGTTTTCCTCCGAGGCAGGGCTTGTATGCTGCCCTGCTTCAAAAACGAAGCCTGTAAGTCCGGTGCGGCTCATATAATGATCTATAGCTCCGTAGACTATATCGCTGAAGCCTCTTACTTTATAACCAGGGAATTTATGTGCCCATTCATCATTATCGTTCACCTCCTGTACAGAGATGTAGGGTAAACTGTCAGATGAAGTGGTATGGCAATCTAAAAAGTAGCGTTTGGTAAAATCCTTTTCAGGATAATGTTCCAGCGCCTTAATGATCTCGTGCATTTCCTGCTGTTCCCTGGAACCTGGATTTTCCTTTTTTACGTTTTCCTCAGTCCAGGTACGATTAAGGTCTTCATCAATGTACCGTTGATCTTTTTTAAGGGCGGCGGTGTTTCCTTTCACTCCCACGATGCGACCCTTGATCTCAGGTTTGGTTTTGTTGAGTTCTTCAAAAACTTTTTCCAGCGCTTTCACCCCGCTGGGTTCATTACCGTGTACTCCACCGGTAACAAACAGTAAAGGGCCTTTTTGATCGCTGGTATAATTTCCTATTATTCTTTCTTTCATAGTTGTTTTTAATATTTATTAAGCCATAGTGGCCAGGACCTTATTTTCAATTTGGCCCTCATACATCTTCTTATACTTTATTTTTTTCTCGATAGAATCAATTACGATATCTGAAAAATCGGGGAGGTTGATTTCTCCAAAATGATCTAACCCACCGGGACTTAAAACATTGATCTCAATGAGTTTATCTTCTACTACATCAAGTCCCACGAAGAACAGTCCATCCTTGATCAATTTGGGTGCCACCACTTCAACTACTTTCTTTATTCCTTCGGTGAGCGGACTTTTATCTGCCGAGCCTCCCTGTGAAAAGTTGCTTCGGAACTCTCCTTCGCCGCTCACTCGACGAATAATCCCATACTTTCCGTCTTTTTCCATGATCTGCCCGTTCATAAGAAGTACCCGTACATCTTCTTTTGCAGCAGGCAAAAATTCCTGGGCAATGACATACCCCTTATTGATTATGTTCTCGATGATCTGGTTCAGGTTCTTTTCGTTCTTATCTATTAAATAGACATCTCTACCGCCTGAACCTTCCAAAGG
>CAZNFK010000030.1:21331-23859 GCA_964572365.1 uncultured Flavobacteriaceae bacterium
CATTTTTCGGTTTCAATGCTGTTTACTACAAAACATATTTTCATGAGTTGATCATTTGTGAAAGGGGGATACCCTCCCGGATTTTACGTAATTTATTATTGGTTTCTTCACTATTTAGATATCTTGGTATCAAATTATTGGGTTTAAGAACCCGGCGTTCCCTGAGTTCCGTGATAATTGGCATGTGTTCCAGTGCAAATTTACCGGTGAGAAGGGGAGCTAATTCTCCTCCCTCTTTAAGGTGATCTTTTAATTGCAGAAGCCCTTTAAGATAGGAAATGTCTTTTGTGAAACCGCCACCCTGCATGATGCGGGAGGTGATATTGAACGAACGCTGAGGAGAAAAGCCGTAATCTTCATGTAAAAGCCTGAAAATATCCTGGAATTCGGCCCCGTGCATCCTCGCCGATGCCGCGACCACTCTTCCCGCCAGGGTTCTCATCCGGTTTCCGGTGAGGCCTCCCACAAGGTATTCTGATAATACCGCCAGGCCTTCCTGCAGAGTATCATAATCTGTTAACCCTATAGACAGCAGGTTCAAAGGCTGTTGCTTTCCATTGTAATAAGTAAGCACATGGGTTCCAATTTCATGCTGTACCAGCGCTTTGGTCTCTTCGGAATTGAGCTTGTAATCACTGGGGATATATAATTCTCCCTGAGATACCATTAGAATGTTCACATCTTCCCGAACATGCACCTTACTTGAAAAATTCTTATCCTGGGTCCTGAAATAGTCAAATTCTGATTCTGCCAGGAATTTAAAGTCATCGGCTTTCATGATACTCCCTGCTTCCTTTTGACCGTTTTCCTCCACTTCTCTCAGTAGGGTTTCAGCCTCTTTTTGCAGCTCCTTATCAATGTCGCCGTAGAGCATCATACTGTTGTAGAAAAAATCTTTTGAACCTCTTCCGGTCAACATGCTTATCTGTAGATCCAGTTCCTCCCGTTTTTCCCTAAAGATGTAGGAGAGGGCAGGATCATCAATTTCTTCCATCTTGAGGTTGTATAACCTGCGTTTCAGCACATCGGGATCAACCGGTAAAAGGCGGTAATGGTAATTGAGGACCTTTTCATATTTCGACTCGAAAAAGGTATTTTTGATCTGCCTAATGTTGGCAGGTGACACCAGCCACAGGAACTGATATGAGGTTTCGATGTTTGCCAGCTGCCTGTCTATCTCCAAGACTTTCTTCTGAAGGCTTTTTTGACCTAGGGCGCGGTAGCTTTTTACTCCGCTCGAGGTCTGTATACGAATGAACTCGAATATGGTCTTGTGCAAGGCCAGGACCAGGTCATCTTTAAAACTTCTGAAGAATACAGGATATTCCTCTCCTTCACGATTCCTGTAAACAGGTGGTACTTCTAGGCCAATAAGCAGACATCCCGCATCTTTTAATTTTGATATTTCAAGCAAAGGACGTTCCCCTGCAGGGTGACGATCTTCTGTATCTTCTATTTTTGCAGGATTCAGGTTAAGGACCTGATAGTTCTGGTTTAGAAGGTCCAGTTCCTTTTTCAGGACTTTTAACGTGGCAGGCAATTTATCTGCCGGACCTTTTATTTTAAATTCATTGCTTTCCCGGTCGCCAGAAAACAGCTCAAGCAGTAAAAAAGACTTGAATTTTGAAGACATTGCTTCGGACAGACAATAGATAAGTCTTTGATACCCTTCCCATTCCTGGTCTCCAATAATAAGAAAAGAGGCCTCGCTTAATACAAACCTCACGGTTGCACGATCCTCATCCTTTTCCTGGTCCTTGACCCGGTACACCACCAGGTAGGGCAGTTCATCACTCATATGCAAATACCCGCCACCGGGAAGGTGCTGTTCTAATTCACACTCTTCCTGTAATTTTTCTATCATTTTCTGGATGGAGGCTTCGCCTAAAGGTTGCAATTCATTAGATGTGCTGACTTCCATAAAAAGATATAAGTTTTTGGATTGGCAACCCCCGTATAAAGGTGGGTTTTTACTGCCAAAAGGTATTTAAGTAAATGTAAAGGATTATTATTTTTTCAGGCAATTAGCTTCAAGGTCTTAGGCTAATATTAGCAATACTTTAATAGTACTTTTAGAAAAGTAAAATAACCGCAACATAAGATGAAATCACTCTATTTTATTAAAACCCGTTTGACATCAAATGTGGATGGAATAAAAAAAATGCTACTCTATTTCCCTGGAAAATATCCGGTTAGAAAAGGGGCGGGAATAAAATGTTTTTTTTACTTGTGTTTTTTGAAAAGCTCACTATATTTGCACCGCTTTAATGGTCGCGTAGCTCAGCTGGATAGAGCATCTGCCTTCTAAGCAGACGGTCACAGGTTCGAATCCTGTCGCGATCACAGGAACCCCTCAATTTAGAGGGGTTTTTTGTTTTCTATAATCTCTACTTCAATGAGCTTTTTGTTATATATTCTATATTCCCAATCACTGGATATGTATTATGTTGGACATACAGGTGACGTTCTTTCCGAAAGACTTAAAAAGCATCTTTCCGACCACAAAGGTTTTACGGCCAAGGCGAAAG
>CAZNFK010000031.1:0-23135 GCA_964572365.1 uncultured Flavobacteriaceae bacterium
TCCCACTTCTTTAAAGCCCGCGCCTTGCAGGCTTGTCTTTAAAGGTGGTCATTAAGAGCCTGTCCTGAGCGAAGTCGAAGGATCGCCGCCTTTTTTTATAAAGCCTCAACAGCAATGTTGGGGCTTTTTTTTCCTTTAAATTCAAATCTGGATACTAATCTTAGCACCCCTGCCGGCAGGCTAAATAGCCGACGAGGGTAGGAGAGTCCCGATTCGCTGTCCGAAAAATCACTTCAGGAATCGCACTGGCGACGATAAGTGGCGGGTTCATTAGAAGCATCCTGATAACGATGACCACCCCTCCTTTCTTCGGGTAGGAGGGGAACATTTTAATAACAAGATTTCTGAAGGCCGCTGACGCGGATTTGGAAATCTTTGCAGTCCTTGAACTAAGGATTTACAAGAACTCCAGCACCCTCTCCAAAGCCATACCCCTGGAACCTTTTATTAAAACAACAGTATCTGATAATTCATTCGGCTTGAAATTCATCGTAAAATCTTCAAAGGTTCTGTACTTTTTAATACTCTTCTTAGACGTTGTCTTGTAGAAGTTTTCTCCAATGAGATATACCCGGTCAAATTTGGCTTTTTCGAGCCTCTCCGCAAGCTTTTGATGTTCTTCTTCGGCAAGATCTCCCATTTCGAACATGTCTCCTAAAATAGCGGCTTTTGTTCCTCCCTTCATCTTTTCTAAATTTTCGATCGCAGCTTCCATGCTTGTGGGATTCGCATTGTAAGCATCCAGAATTATATGGAGTGAATCTTTAATGATGATCTGGGAGCGGTTATTTCCCGGGATGTAATTTTCAAGGGCTTCCTTTATCTTTTGGGGTTCTACTCCAAAGTAAGTGGCTATGGCGTAAGCTGCTGCCATATTAGTCGCGTTATAGCTTCCGGTTAACTGACTGATGATCTCCTTGCCATTTACCGCTATGCCTGCAGTGGAATCTCTATTGATGTATTTGATCTTTACCTCTGCCTCCTGATCCTGTCCAAAACTGAATATTTTCGGATAAGAACTCTGCTTATGCTGAATAGGATCATCTGTATTCAGAAACAGGGTTTTTCCTTCTCCTTTAAGGTAATCATAAAGTTCGCTTTTTCCCTTGATCACGCCTTCTACACTTCCGAAGCCTTCAAGATGGGCTTTTCCGAAGTTTGTAATGTATCCAAAATCGGGTTGGGCGATCTGGCACAAAAAAGCAATTTCCTGCAGGTGATTGGCTCCCATTTCAACTATTCCCAACTCAGTTTCCGAAGTCATGGACAGCAAAGTAAGCGGAACCCCAATATGGTTATTCAAATTGCCAACCGTTGCAGTAGTTCTGAATTTTTTGGAAAGTGCTGCATTGATCAACTCTTTGGTCGTGGTTTTGCCATTGCTTCCTGTGAGGGCGATGATTGGAATACCCAAGTTTTGGCGGTGAAAACGCGCCAGATTCTGCAAGGTATCGAGCACATTATCTACTAGGATGAAACTTTCATTCCCGTTGTATTCCTTTTCATCAATAACAGCAAATTTCGCCCCTTTCTCAAGAGCCTGGCCGGCGAATTCATTGGCGTTGAAATTTTCCCCTTTTAGGGCAAAAAATATGCTTTGTTCTTTTATTTTCCTGGTATCTGTGCTCACTCCGGAGCTTTCCAGGAACAACTTATGTAGATCTTCTAATTTCATTGGATAAAGCTATAAAAAAAGCCCTAACAGAATTAGGGCTTTAAACTTATAATTGAGCAGGAATTAATTTCCTGCAGATTTATTTTTACTAAGTGACTTTGAACCTACACGTGACATTGCATTTCTAAAACCTATGTAATCTGTAGCCATGTCCTGAGGGAAATATCTTCTCTGCGCAGGATCCAGCCAGTAAGCGCGGTCTTTCCATGAGCCACCTTTGTACACCCTTACGTTGTCATCAACAAGTGTTGTTCTTCCGGTTGAACTGTCGTATTTGAGATTTTCGCTTCCTGTGCTGTCAATAGTTGCCGTGTGAATAGGAGAGTTGTACATCCTCTTTTCCGGTTCCGGTTCGTCAGATTCAGCAAATTGGTTATAGTAACGAGTGGAGCTTCTGTCCCCGTCACGATAGTTGCGGTTGTCGCTTTCTGAAAAATTGCTTCTCAGATAGGTGTCTTCATCGGTAAGGGGTACGGTGGCAATTTCTCCCGGAAGGTTTCTTGCTACTACTTTTCCGTTACTTAGGGTGTCATATTGAATTTCATCCACACCAACTACTTTCACTGTACCATCTTCAGTGATGGCATTTTTGGTATAGACATTCCCTCTGTAATAATTAAGGTCATTGAATTCATCGTCTACGATGGGTCGATAAACATCGGCAACCCATTCGGCCACATTTCCTGCCATGTCGTATAATCCGAAATCATTAGGAGCGTAGGATTTCACCTCTGCTGTAATATCGGCGCCGTCATCGCTCCATCCTGCTATTCCGCCATAGTCACCATCTCCCTGTTTGAAGTTTGCCATTTGATCTCCACGTGCTCTTGGGTCAGCAGATCTTGTGTATTGGCTATCCCAGGGATATTTTTTTCGTCCTCTGTATGCATTGTAGCTTCTTAATTCTACTAAGGCCAAAGCGGCATATTCCCATTCTGCCTCAGTAGGTAGACGGTATTCCGGTAAAAGTACACCATGTTTACGCTGAACATATAAGTTGGTACTGTCTTCCGTCATAAAACGGTCTGCTTTGTTCCCACCTCTTAAAAGACTGTCTTTTCCTCCGTAAACTTTACTCGGAGCATTCAAATAAGCCTCTGTGTTAAAGGTCTGTTCAGGATTCGCGGTATAACGGGCTCCTTTTAGAGTAAAACCTTCTTCTTCTAAACGGGCTTCGTTAACCCTGTCTGTTCTCCATTTAGAGAATTCCACAGCCTGGATCCAGCTAACTCCCACCACCGGGTAATTTGCGTAAGCGGGGTGTCGAAGGTAATTCTTTACCATTACTTCGTTGTAACCCAAACGGTTTCTCCAAACCAATGTATCGGGAAGAGCACCGGTGTATATATTTCGGTAACGTTCTTCGGTTGGAGGATATACTCTTTTAAGGTAATCCAGGTATTCCAGGTACATTAGGTTGGTTACCTCGGTTTCATCCATGTAGAAGGACTGCACGTGCTGTTGCGTTGGGGTGTTGTTCCAATCATGCATCACATCATCCTGAACCCTACCCATTGTAAAGGTTCCGCCCTCAACAAAAACAAGTCCGGGACCTGTATCCTGCTCGTCAAAATCTGAATTGTAATTAAAACCACCCTCTTTAGAATCAATATCCCAGCCGGTAGCGCGGGAATTGTTCTTGTAATTATCAGACTTGTTACAACTTAACAGTCCGATACTTACCGCCAGGGCAAAAAATGCTTTTACAGCAACAGTATTTCTCATATTCACAATTTCTTTGGTAGCAATTCTGGCTTTGCAATATAGTAATTAACGCAAAACTTCCAAGATTATTTTAACTGGCCCTCAATACTCTGGCAGCCTGTGAACCTTGGTCCTTACGCTTTATTTAGATATTCTTTTTAATGCGGAAGAAGAGCTTTTAAAAAAAATTTTACTCTTTCCGCAATTTCTCCTGCAAAACAAAAGTAATTGTTTTTTCTAACTTAGTTATAAATCCTGAAAAATGGAAATGAAACGTCACTGTGATTGTAATTCTTTTAGGCCTGTATGATATTTTTTGTAGGAAATTGAGAATGAGGGATTTTATCGATATTAATCCCCTTTTTGAAGAAAAAGAAGTTCAAATTATAAGTATTGGTTAAATTCTGCGTTATCAACAAACAAAAGGATAAATTGCCGTTATTCCTTATTTTGTAGATGTTTTCAGGTATATTTGTTAATTATTAATTAGACCTATGAGAAATTTATCACTCTTTTTAATAAGTGTAGTGTTGCTTTCAAATGCAAAAACAATGGCCCAGGAGGAGCAGGATAGAGTTATTACCACAGCTGTTCCTTTTCTGTTGATCGCTGCCGATGCGCGTGCGGCAGGTATGGGTGATCAGGGGGTTGCTACTAGAGTTGATGCTTTTTCCCAGCAATGGAATCCTGCAAAATATGTCTTTGCCGAAACTCAACAAGGTTTCGGGGTAACTTATACGCCTTATTTAAGTGAGTTGGTGAGCGATATTTTCCTCGGAAATATTACCTATTATAATCGTATTAATGAGAGAAGTGCTTTTGGGGCCAGTTTCAAATACTTTAGTATGGGGAATATTGAGGCGAGAGATAATCCAGAAGATCTTCCTCTTATTTTGAGTCCAAATGAATTCACACTGGATCTTTCCTATGCTTTAAAACTAAGTGAAACTTTCTCTATGTCGGTGGCCGGTCGTTATTTAAGATCTGATCTAAAGCTGGCTCCCGTGGATCCCGATGCGACAGCGGCGAGTACATTTGGTGTCGATGTAGCTGCTTTTTATCGAAGCCGGCCTATTGATTTCACCAAATTTGACGGTAGATGGCGGGCCGGAGTGAATTTTTCGAATATAGGACCCAAGATCAAATACGATGAAGGAGGGCAGGAAAACTTTATTCCTACAAACCTGAAATTAGGGGGTGGTTTTGATTTTATTCTTGACCAGTCCAATACTATTGGTACTTACCTGGAGTTCAATAAACTTTTGGTGCCTACGCCACAAGATTTCGATAATGACGGCGATATTGATGCAGAAGATAACCAGGAATACAATTCCATTGGAGCTGTTGAAGGTATTTTCAAATCTTTTGGTGATGCACCCGATGGGTTCAATGAAGAATTAAAAGAAGTTACTTACGCGATTGGCGCAGAGTATATCTACGAGGATATTTTTTCCATGAGAACCGGGTATTTCCACGAAAGTCCCGAGAAGGGTTCCAGGGAGTTCATCTCATTTGGCGCAGGTTTCAGGTACACTGTAGTGAATATTGATATCTCTTATTTATTCTCAACTTCAGAAGTAGTGAGTCCTTTGGAAGGAACTCTGCGGTTTGGTCTTACCTTTAACTTCGGAAGAGAATATAACGAGTATTAGATCGTGAAGAAAAAAACACATCTATAATTCCTTCAATATTAGTTAACTTTGCTTTCCTAAAAGCAATGATCTTACTCCCGGACTTCTGAAGTCACGGGAGCTTTTATCTGTAGAAACTAAGAAATGAAAAAAATAACCATCAGTGCCAACCTTGATATCTATGATTCTATAGAGGAACTACCAAAGGAGGCGCAGGAATTAATGCGGGAAGCGATTGCTGCACGCGAAAATTCGTATTCCCCTTATTCAAAATTCCGAGTTGGGGCGGCCATTCTCCTTGAAACCGGAGAGGTGATAACAGGTAGTAACCAGGAAAATGCATCTTATCCTGCGGGATTATGTGCAGAAAGAACGGCGATCTTCTATGCCGGGGCGAAATACCCCGGAGTGAAAATGCAGAGGCTGGCTCTTTCAGCACGTTCATTAAATCACGCGGTTGAAACACCTACGCCGCCTTGCGGTTCTTGCAGGCAGGCTATTGCCGAATATGAAGTGAAGCAGGAACAACCCATTGAGATCTTTTTTATGGGCGAAAAAGGAAAGGTCGTAAAAGCCAGTTCTGTGTCAGATCTTTTGCCGCTCATTTTTGATAATTCCTATCTATAGATTTTCATAGGATTTTTACTGTATAAACTATTTTCCATTCCTTTTGAAAATAGTATTTTTGTGTTTCTCTTGGCGCAGGCAAAAGTCTGCATTAAAAATTAGTTGTTAATGAAGAAAATTACAAAAGCCACTTACCTGAAGTGGTACGAGGACATGCTGTTCTGGCGTAAGTTTGAAGATAAACTTGCACAGGTGTATATTCAGCAGAAAGTGAGAGGGTTTTTGCACCTGTATAACGGCCAGGAGGCTATTCTTGCAGGCGCATTACATGCTATGGACCTGGAAAAAGATCGTATGATCACTGCTTATCGTAACCACGTGCAGCCAATTGGTATGGGAGTGGACCCTCGCAGGGTGATGGCAGAGCTATATGGAAAGAAAACAGGAACATCTCAGGGAATGGGAGGTTCTATGCACATATTCTCGAAAGAGCATCGTTTTTACGGTGGTCACGGAATTGTAGGAGGACAGATCCCTCTGGGAGCCGGTCTTGCCTTTGCCGATAAATATTTTAAAAGAGATGCGGTAACCCTTACTTTCTTAGGAGATGGTGCTGCCCGTCAGGGATCTCTTCACGAGACATTTACCATGGCTGTAAAATGGAATTTACCGGTTGTTTTCTGTGTGGAGAACAATGGATATGCTATGGGAACTTCTGTGGCGCGTACCTCAAAAAGTACCGAAATATGGAAGTTAGGATTAGGATATGATATGCCTTGCGGGCCTGTTGATGCCATGAATCCTGAAAAAGTGGCCGAAGCCCTTGACGAAGCCATAGCTCGTGCAAGAAAAGGTGAAGGTCCAACTTTCCTTGAATTGAAGACGTATCGTTACCGTGGACACTCAATGAGTGATGCACAAAAATACCGTACAAAAGAAGAGGTGGCAGAGTATCAAAAGATCGATCCTATCACCCAGGTAAAGGATATTATCAAGAAGAACAAATACGCTTCAGATAAGGAGATCAAAACAATTGACAAACGAGTTAAAGATCTGGTTTCGGAATGTGAGCAGTTTGCTGAAGAATCTGATTTCCCGGACATCCAGACCATGTATGATGTTGTTTACGAACAAAAAGATTATCCGTTTTTACCCCATAAATTAAAATAATTATGGCAGAAGTAATCAAAATGCCACGTTTGAGCGACACCATGGAAGAAGGTGTGGTTGCAAAATGGCTTAAGCATAAAGGAGATAAAGTAGAAGAGGGTGATATCCTGGCCGAGATCGAAACCGATAAGGCTACGATGGAATTCGAGTCTTTTTATGAAGGCACCTTGTTGCACATTGGTATTGAAGAAGGGGAAACTGCTCCTGTAGATACACTTTTGGCAATTATAGGTGAAGAAGGGGAGGATATATCAGGACTTCTTGAAGGAGATGGTGCTGCTGCGCAGGATAAAAAACCAACTCCCGAAGCTAAAAAAGAGGATTCAGAGAAAGAAGAAGAACCTTCTAAGGAGGAAGCTTCTTCAGAAGAAGGCGAAATTCCTGAAGGAGTAGAAGTGGTAAAGATGCCTCGCCTTAGTGATACTATGGAAGAAGGAACTGTTGCCTCCTGGTTGAAGCAGGTTGGAGATAAGGTGGAAGAAGGAGATATTCTTGCCGAGATCGAAACCGATAAGGCCACAATGGAATTCGAATCTTTTTACGAAGGAACTCTTCTGCATATCGGGATCCAGGAAGGAGAAACTGCTCCTGTTGACAGCGTGCTGGCAATTATTGGACCTGAAGGTACAGATGTCTCTGCCCTGGTTAAAGGAGGAGGCGTTAAACCTGCTGCCAAAAAATCTGAAGCTAAGGAAGACGTACCTGCAGCCGAGGAAAAGAAATCTTCAGAAGCCGGCAAAACTACCAAAGATGGAGGACGTATTTTTGCTTCCCCTCTTGCCAAAAAAATGGCAGAAGACCTGGGAATTGACCTTGCCGATGTTAAAGGTTCAGGAGAGAACAACAGGATCGTAAAGAAAGATATTGAAAGCTTTAAACCTTCAGAAAAACCCGCGGCAACAAAACAAGAGGCTATGACCGAAGCTAAAGAGGCCCCGGCAGCACAAGCTTATGTTCCTGCAGGCGAAGAAAGCTTTGAAGAAACCAAGAATTCCCAGATGCGTAAGACCATCGCAAGGAGATTGGCGGAATCAAAATACAATGCGCCGCATTATTATCTTACCATTGAGGTAGATATGGCTAACGCCATGGCGAACCGCAAACAGATAAACGAGCTGCCAGATGTAAAAGTTTCCTTTAATGATATCGTCATTAAAGCTTCTGCAATGGCCTTGAGAAAACACCCTAAAGTAAATTCTCAATGGACAGGTGATACTACTAAAATTGCTAAGCACATCCATATGGGAGTGGCAGTGGCTGTTGAGGAAGGACTCGTTGTTCCTGTACTTAGATTTGCAGATCAAATGAGTATGACCCAGATAGGTGCTAATGTGAAAGATCTTGCAGGGAAAGCGAGAAATAAGAAATTACAACCTCAGGAAATGGAGGGAAGTACGTTCACTGTTTCTAACCTGGGAATGTATGGAATTACCGAATTCACCAGTATAATCAATCAACCTAACTCTGCCATCCTATCTGTAGGAGCAATTGTGGAGAAGCCGGTTGTTAGAAATGGACAAATAGTGGTGGGCAACACCATGAAATTGACTCTGGCGTGTGACCACAGAACGGTTGACGGTGCCACAGGAGCTGCATTTTTGGAGACCCTGAAGAAGTACCTGGAAAATCCGGTGACCATGTTGGCCTAAACCCAGATGCCATAATAAAATTGAGAAATCCCGCGAATCGCGGGATTTTTTTATCTTTAGCCTCGTGAGAAGCTCCCCGGTTTCAGCTGCTGCTTAGGCTTTTTTGTTCCTTGAGTACGAGGTGCGACCAGGGGTAAGAACAGCTGTTGAAAATGCTGTTTTCCGATCTTCTTTTTGGAGGTCTAAACTTGAAATGGCAAGTGAGGAGGAATTTAAATAAGAATTGAATGAAGAATATCATTATTACAGGTACAAGCAGAGGAATTGGTCTTGAATTGGTGAAGATGCTTGCAAAGGCAGGTCATAAGATACTGGCGTTGTCTCGAAATGAAATGCCGGTGTCAGATCTCCAGCTTGAGGGGGTGTATGCTTTCTCCTGCGATATTACCCGTGAGGAAGATCTCAAGAAGGCTGCAGAGTATGTAAGCAAGGAATGGGGGCAGGTGGATATTTTGATCAATAATGCGGGTGGCATTGTCAATAAACCTTTTGAAGAGACCACTGCTGAAGAGTTTGAAAAAGTATATAAGATCAATGTCTTTGGAGTTGCCGGCCTTACACGAAAAATGCTGCCCTTCATGAATAAAGATGGTCATGTGGTGACGGTTAGCAGCATGGGAGGAGTACAGGGCAGCATGAAGTTTCCCGGACTTTCCGCTTATAGTTCAAGTAAAGGGGCGGTGATCACGCTTATGGAACTTCTTGCTGAAGAATATAAAGAAACAGGGCCGTCTTTCAATGTGCTTGCTTTAGGTGCAGTGCAAACGGAAATGTTGGCTGAAGCTTTTCCGGGTTATGAAGCACCCGTGAAACCTGCTGAAATGGCTGAATATATTGCAGATTTTGCGGTCAAAGGCAATAAATATTTCAATGGAAAACTTTTACAGGTTTCCAACAGCACCCCTTGATTGCATGAAGAATATTTTGGAGAAATACATTCCCGGGCATGCTGTAGAACCCGTTTTCGGATTGATCGAGGCCAACCATATTCACCTGAAGATCGTAAATGAACGAAAGACAAGGCACGGAGATTATCGACGTCTGCCTCATGGCGTTCACCAGATCACTGTCAATGCGAGCCTGAATAAATACCGGTTTTTGATCACCCTTATTCATGAGATCGCGCATTTACTGGCTTTCGAGAAATTCGGAAGACAGATAAAACCTCACGGGAGGGAGTGGAAAATGACATTTCAAAAGCTCATGTTACCGTTCATTCGGCCGGAGGTCTTTCCCGCAGAATTGCTTCCGGTACTGGCGAGGCATTTTAAAAACCCTTCGGCCAGTAGCGATACAGATGCGCGTTTATCCGTGGCTTTAAAAAGTTACGATCCCGCCAATGACAAGAATTATGTTTTTGAAGTACCTCACGGCAGCATTTTCAGGATCTATAATGGAAAAGTCTTTAAAAAAGGTGACCGGCGGATTAAACGTTATGAGTGTGTAGAGGTCAAAACTGGGAGAATTTATCTTTTTCAGCCCAATGCTGAAGTAGAATTATTGAAAGCGGCCAATTAGACGGTCAAAAATGAAGAAAATGAACAAGAATAATTTTGCCATATTGATGGCCGGGGGTGTGGGTTCGAGGTTCTGGCCTGTGAGTACCGGGAAACATCCTAAGCAATTCCGCGATCTGTTGGGAACTGGGGAAACTTTGATACAAACCACCTTCCGCCGACTGAAATCTGTCGTGCCTGCAGAAAATATTTATATCCTCACCAATGAAAGTTACCGTGAACTGGTTCAGGAGCAACTGGAGGAGGTCCAACCCGGACAAATTGTTTTGGAACCGGTAATGCGCAACACGGCACCTGCCGTTCTTTTGGCGGCGCTTAAAATTAAAAAACGAAATAAAGATGCCGTGATGATCATGGCGCCCAGCGATCATTGGATAGAAGATGAAACTGCTTTTACCAAGGATATAGAACTTGCTTTTGAGACGTGCAGAAAAGAGGACAGGATCGTTACCCTGGGTATCACTCCAACCTTCCCCAATACCGGTTATGGATATATTGAATTCAGAAAAGAGAGTCAGGAAAAAGTGAGACCGGTAAAAAATTTCAAAGAAAAACCCACTTTTGAGGTGGCAAGGGAATTTCTGAAAGAAGGGAATTACCTTTGGAATGCCGGGATCTTTATATGGAATGTTGATTTCATCATCAGGTCCTTTAGCCGGAATCTGCCGGAAATGTATGCTCTTTTTCAAAAAGGTGAGAACCTATTTAATACTTCAGAGGAATCGGGATTTATAAAAGGGAATTATGAACATGCCCCCGATATTTCCATTGATTATGGCATTTTAGAAAAGGAAAAAAATATTTATGTGATATCAGCTTCTTTTGACTGGAACGACCTTGGCACCTGGGGCTCGCTGTATGAAGAAGTAGAGAAAGATCAGGAGAATAACGCGGTATTGAACGCGCGCGTTCTGGCCAAAGACGCTTCGGGAAACATCATTAGTTCCAAATCAAATAAGGTAGTAGTGGTAGAAGGGCTGAATGATTATATCATTGTTGATGAAGACGAGGTTTTGCTACTGGTGCCAAAGGAAAAGGAGCAGGATATAAAACAGATCAGGAATATGGTCCGGGAGAAATTCGGGGAAAGTCTAGGATAAGGAATGGAAAACAACAATAGTAATTCTTCGGCACAGCCCGGGCAGGTTTCAAACGGAAGATCGGTGATCAAAGAGTTAGGCAGTTTTTTGAAAGAACTGCTGGATATTCATGAAGATACCGATAGGGATACTACCATGGAGATCGTTAAACGCGACATCTCGTTTAAGGGTCATAATGCCTGGATCCTTGTATTTTCGATTTTTGTGGCTTCTATTGGGCTCAACGTGAGCAGCACGGCTGTTGTAATTGGTGCCATGTTGATCTCCCCGCTCATGGGGCCTATCGTTGGTATAGGATTTTCTGTAGCCATAAATGATGTGGACACGTTGAAGCGATCCCTGGTAAATCTCGGGGTTATGGTAGGACTAAGTGTTTTGACAGCCTATCTCTATTTTTTGGTTTCGCCGATCAAGGAAGAAACTCCGGAGCTGGTGGCCCGAACTTATCCAACCATACTTGACGTCCTGGTAGCTATTTTTGGAGGTACTGCCCTCATCATCGCCAAGACCAAAAAAGGTGCCATTGCCAGTGTGATCATGGGGGTTGCAATTGCCACCGCCCTTATGCCGCCCTTATGTACTGTAGGTTATGGTCTGGCTATCGGAAACTGGGAATATGCAGGTGGAGCCCTGTATCTATTTTCGATCAACTCGGTTTTTATAGCGCTTTCCACCTTTGTGGTTTCCAAATTACTGCGCTTCCCTCTGGTGAAATATGCCAACAGCAAACGCAGAAAAAATACCGCCCGCCTGGCATCGCTTATCGCTATCCTGGTGATGATACCCAGTATCATTCTTTTTGTAAACCTGTTGAGTGAACAGGTGTTTTTGAGCAAGACCAAGGAATTCGTGCAGCAGGTGATTAAATATCCGGGTGCTGAAGTGGTTAAATTCAGTCAGGATTATAAAACTAAGGTGGTCGATATCTATTTGATCGGAAAGCCGGTGCCCCCGGAAGAGATCGAGCAGTGGAAAGCCCAGATCAAATCTCAAAAAGAGCTGGAACATACGGTTTTACGAGTACACCAGGGAAGTGACCAAAGTTCGGAAATGGCTGCACGTCTTTCTTCCGAAGTAAAGGCCGGGATCCTTGAAGATCTCTATCTAAGAAATCAGCAGGTAGTTGAAGATAAAGACGCCCGAATAAGATTGCTCGAGCAGGAGCTAATGCGTTATCGCAGTTCCGGAATTCCTTTTGAGACCATAACTAAAGAGGCCAAGATCAATTACCGTAATATTGAGGAGATGAGCTACGCCAACAACCTGGTGACCAACTTTTCGCAGATAGATACTGTTCCTACGTTTAATGTGAGGTGGAATAAATCGCTTTCACGAAATTCCCGGAATGCCGAAATGAATAAGTTAAGACAGTGGCTGGAAGTAAGGCTGTCTCTGGATACTTTATCTGTACGGGCTATAAATTAATACTTACAGACCCTGGAGCTGGGCCTTCCTCACTTTCCGGAAGAGGTCTGAAGAGTATACGAATTCGGTAACGGCTTCATTGTCGGTTTTGAAAATGACTTCCTTGTCACCTTCCCATTCCAGGCGTCCGTTCTGAAGAAAAATGATCTTTTCTCCAATCTCCAGTACCGAGTTCATGTCATGGGTATTTATAACCGTAGTGATATCATATTCCCGGGTGATCTCCAGGATCAAATTGTCTATAACCGTGGCTGTTTGCGGATCAAGTCCCGAATTAGGTTCATCGCAAAACAGGTACTTCGGCTTGTTTACAATCGCGCGTGCAATCGCTACCCTTTTTTGCATTCCACCACTGACTTCCACCGGAAATTTTTGATGCTGTCCTTCAGCAAGATTCACCCTGTCCAGCACTTCCTTTACCCTTTTCATCATGGTAGATCGGCTTTGTTTGGTGAACATGCGTAAGGGAAACATCACATTTTCTTCCACTGTCATGGAGTCGAATAATGCCCCTCCCTGGAACACCATTCCCATTTGCCGCCTAAGCTCCCTTTGTTCTTCATCAGAAAAGGAAGAATACGGTTCGCCGTCATAAAGTATCTTTCCGCTATCGGGCCGAAATAAGCCCAATAGACATTTCAGAAAAACCGTTTTTCCGGCACCCGATTGCCCAATGATCAAATTGGTCTGCCCTTTTGGAAAAACCGTAGAGATGCCTTTTAAAATCTCTTCTCCTTCAAATGCCTTCTTTATGTTTTGAACTTCGATCATGAGCTGAGTAATAATTGGGTGATGATGTAGTTGGTGATAATGATCACAACACTGGTCCATACAAAAGATGTGGTACTTGCCTGTCCTACTTCAAGAGCTCCTCCCTTCATGTAATATCCGTGATAGGATGGTATAGTAGCTAAAATCATCGCGAATAAAAACGTCTTTATAAAAGCATATACCAGGTGAAAAGCGATGAAATCTTCCTGCAGACCCCTAATGAAATCCTGGGAACTAACGAATCCTCCTAAAACTCCTGCGCTGTAGGCTCCAAAGATTCCAAGAAACATAGAGATGGCGATCACAAAGGGATAAGTGAGCATCGCAATGATCTTAGGGAGTACCAGGTAATTAAGGGAGTTGATCCCCATTACCTCCAGTGCATCGATCTGTTGTGTCACCCTCATCGTTCCGATACTGGAAGTGATGTATGAACCTACTTTTCCCGCCATGATGATGGAGATGAAAGTGGGTGCAAATTCCAGGATCACAGATTGCCTGGCCGCGAAAGCGATCAGGGTTCGCGGAATAAGAGGGTTATTCAGATTGAGCGCCGTTTGTATGGCTACAACCCCGCCAATAAAAAAGGAGATAAAAGACACAATTCCCAGGGACCCGATGATGAGATCATCAATTTCTTTGAATACCAGGTTGGTCAATACCGACCTCTTCGTCATTCGGCCAAAAACGCCTTTTATCATTAAAAAATACTCGCCGGTAGATTGCAGGTAACCCATTTGAAATTTTTGTAACCGCTAAAATACTAATTTTTTCAAGCAAAGTATTAAGCTTGACTTAATCTTTAACTACAGGATAATTGTATTTTTGGGATCATAAAATGTTATAAAATGAAGTTTTTTATTCAATTAATTGTCACTGTTTTTTTAGTTCAGAATACTGTTGCGCAGCAGCTAACCTCTAATGAATTTAATCCCGAATCAGATCTTAGGGCGCAGCCAAAACTGGTGGTTGGGGTAGTGGTTGATCAAATGCGTTACGATTACCTGACCCGTTTCTGGGACAAGTTCGGAAATGAGGGCTTTAAAAAGCTGGTTTCTGAAGGTTTTAATTTCAGAAATACCCACTTTAATTATATTCCGACCTACACCGGGCCCGGGCATGCTTCGGTTTATACCGGTGCCGCACCCGAAGCTCATGGGATCATTTCCAATGGCTGGTTTAACAAGTTCGAAGGGCAGTCAGTGTATTGTGTGGGTGATCCTTCCGTAGAATCCGTAGGGACAAAGGCAGATGCCGGTCAAATGTCTCCTCACCGGTTGATTACCACTACGGTAGCCGATGAGAACAGGCTGCACACCCAGATGAGAGGAAAAACCATCGGGATCGCCCTTAAGGACAGGGGGGCTATTCTTCCTGCGGGACACACCGCCAATGCGGCCTATTGGTTCCATGGACAGGATGAAGGAAAGTGGATCACCAGTTCTTTTTATACCGATGCTTTGCCAATATGGGTGCAGAAATTCAATTCTTCCGGAAAAGCTGCCGAATATCTGAAACCATGGAAGACTTTATTGGATCCTTCAGAATATATTGAAAGTGGAGTGGATGTCAATGATTTTGAAGGCGGTTTCAGTGGAAAGGAAGGAACAGGATTTCCATATGACCTGCCAAAGTTGAAGGATCAAAATGGCGGATATGATCTTCTTAAATCAACTCCTTATGGAAATAACCTTACTACAGATTTTGCCATTGCCGCCATTGACGGCGAAAAACTTGGGAAAGATGAAATCACGGACTTTCTTGCCGTGAGTTATTCTTCTACAGATTATATCGGACATAATTTCGGTGTTAATTCACGTGAAATTCAGGATGCTTACTTGCGACTTGATCAAGATCTTGCCAACCTTTTAAAAGCACTTGATGAAAAAGTGGGTAAAGGAAATTATACGTTGTTCCTGACTGCCGATCATGGGGGAGTGCATGTTCCTGCTTATTTGCAATCGGTTAAGATCCCAGCAGGGTATTTTGACTACGGAAAGTTCAGGGAGGAATTGAATGGTTTCCTTACAGAAAAATATGGGGATGTGCCGCTCATCATGAATATTTCCAACGACCAGATATTCTTTAATTATGAGGAACTCGTAAAGAACAAGATCAACCGGGAGGAACTACAAGAAGAAATTGCTCATTTCGGTTTGCAATATGAGATGGTAAACAAGGTGTTTACAAGATCTCAACTTGAAGCTACAAGTTATACTGAAGGAATAGCTTCCTCTGTAGATCATGGTTTTCACCAGAAAAGAAGTGGAGATGTGGTACTGGTGCTTGAACCTTCGGTAATTTCTTATTCCAGGACCGGGTCAACCCATGGCAGCGGTCAAAATTACGATACCCACGCTCCCTTGATCTTCTTCGGAAAAGGAATAAAAGCAGGAAATACGCTTGAACGCACAGAGATCGTCGATATCGCGCCCACTGTTTCTGCATTATTGGGAATTCCATTTCCTAATGGAGCTACAGGAAGACCTCTTTTTATGGCTTTTGAAGAGTGATCTAAAAGAGCTTTTTGAACATCTTTTTATACCGGAGCCTTCTTATGAAGGCTCCTTCTTTTTTGGTAACCAGGAAAGGGGATCTTTTCGAGGCAGCTTTGAAATATCCTGTGAGGTAATCTTTGATCAAGGCCGGTTTTTTCTTTTTTAGAGCTAGTTTGATCGAAGCGATGGTAGTAATAATGATTCCATATCGAAGTTTATAAAAAGCTTCCCCCTGTTTCCATTTTGCCTTTTGGTTGTAGGTAGAGCCGGTAGGTCTTAAATGCTTTACGTGCAGGTTTGAATCTGTTATTATTTCCCAACCATGGTATTGTGCAAGTAATTCATCGGCAGTATCCCAGCCCATGGAAGCTCTCAGGCCGCCAATGTCTTTAAAACATCCTTTTCGGTAGGCTTTTAATGCGCCTCTAATGTGATCTTTGTCGGTAAGACTCTCCAATTTCCAATCTTTTTCGTCTTCTATGTAGCAAAAACCTCCCACCATTCCGGCCTTGGGGTTTGCTGAAAAATGTTTGCTGATGGTCTCCAGGTAATTCTTCGGAAAGATGAGATCTGCATCGAATTTACAGATAATATCATAATCCTCATCCAATTCTTTCAGTCCTTTGTTGAAGGCCTTCACGACTTTACTGCCCGGAAGATGTGCTTCGGAAGAGGTGGTGCTAATCAGAGAAATAAAGAAGAATTTTTCTGAAAATTCCTTTACAATATTCGCGGTAGTATCAGAGGATTGGTCATCCACAATAATGGCCCGCGCTGGAGGAAGGGTTTGATCGGCCAGAGACTGAAGGGTAGCTGCAATAAAAGCTGCCTCATTATGTGCCGGGATGACAATGTAAATTCTCAATGGTGACGGGACTTTCGGCTAAATTACGATTTTTTGCGCTACTGGTGTAAAATCAAAAAATAGGATAAAATAATTGTGTATATGAATCTTATTACTACATTTGTAGTAAAGAAACTATAATTGTGGATATGAAGCAACTTACCAAGCCAGAACTACAAGTAATGAAATACCTTTGGAAGATCAAGAAGGGTTACATGAAGGATATTGTTGAGCAGTTTCCTGAGCCTGCACCTGCTTATACGACAGTTTCCACTCTTGTGGGAAGGATGGTGGATAAAAAGTACATAGGATTTGAAAAGCACGGCAGGGACAAGGAATATTATCCATTGCTCCAAAAGAATGAATACTTCGGAAGTCAGTTAAAAGGAATGATGTCAGATTTTTTCAACAATTCCACTTCCCAGTTCGCCTCTTTTTTTACAAGGAATGCTGATCTCAGTTTGGAGGAATTGAGAGAGCTTGAGGAACTGGTTAAGGAAAAAATAGCCCAAAAAAGAAAAAAAAGATGATGTTATATGTAATCTCTTCAATTATTGCCCTAGGCTGCGTCTATCTCGGTTATTTGGTTTTATTAAAGAAGGAAAAGAATTTCGGGTTCATCCGTTTTTATTTTCTGACGGGGTTGATATTAGGATTAGGAGCTCCTGCACTTCATATTGACTGGGGAATAGACCTTCCGGAAACCGAAAAAACAGAATTTATTAGTAATGCCAATGATATTTCTAATAATGAGCTGGTGGAAAAGACAAGCATAGCGGTTTATGAAAATGATGGGATTAAGATTTCTGACATCCTTCTGTTCTTTTACCTTTTCATATCTGGTTTTCTTCTATTCAGGTTTGGCCGAAACATTATCTCAATTATTAAACAAGTAGGAGCATGGGACGGAAGGACCTTTAGGAGCCTAAAGATCTTGGAAAATAAAGAACAAGGCAATCCATACAGCTTTTTCAGTTATGTATTCGCAAATCTTAAGGATCTGGATGATCCTGATTTTCAAAAATCGGTCATTCCTCATGAAATGGCCCATTACCAGGAATTACATACGTTAGACGTTATTTTTGCCGAATTGATCTGCTGTATCTTTTGGTTCAATCCCTTTACCTGGTTGCTAAAATCTAAAATTGTAGAGAACCATGAGTACCTCGCTGATGCTTTTGTTATAGATACAGGAGTAGACGTGGATAATTATTCGAGCCAACTAATTAATTATGGGGGCCAATGGCCTGTGCCAATAATCAGCGGATTCAGCTTTATAAAAACCAAAAACCGAATAAATATGTTGTATACAGAGAACACCTCGATTAAACTAAAATCCTTTAGAATAGGAATGGCATTGCTCCTTATGGTACTGGTATTTACCATTAGTTCATTTTCTTCTCCAAATTTAAATGAAACTCCCTTGATTGTTATCGTTGATGCCGGTCACGGTGGAAAAGATACAGGACCCTTAAATGAAAAAGATGTCAATCTTCAGATTTCACAGCAGCTTAAAATTTTAAGTTCAAAAGGAAAAGTAGAGATTGTTTTAGTAAGAGAAGGAGATGACTTTTTAAGCTTGAAAGACAGGATAGCCTTTGTACAAGGTAAGGAAGCAGACATTTTAATAAGTATACATAGTAATTCTTCCACCGATCCTTCTAAAAAAGGGGTAGAAGCTTATTATTCACCAGAAAGTAAATTCAACCGGGAATCGTTAGAATTTAGTAAAATCCTGATAAAAAATCAGGTAGGAGAAGTTATTGAAAGAGGTGAGGTCAAATCGGCCAATTTTAAAATTCTAAGAGACATTCCTATACCCGGTGTACTTTTAGAACTGGGCTACCTTACGAATAATGAAGATGCTGCTAAACTTCGAAATCCTGAATATCAAAAAACGATTGCAAAGTCGATTTATAAAGGCCTTGAAGAGATCCAGTCTCAACGGAAATAAAAAAAGAACTGGCCCTAATTTTTGGGCGGCTTTTTAAGTCGCTATTAAAAAGGGCATCAATATCTCCTTTTTTCAGCATAAACCGCGTAATACCTGGGCGTAAAGTTTCTTAGAATTGGTCTCAACCCGATCTTATTCACAGGATTGGTCCACTTGTGCCGTTTCTTGATCTCCCATCCGGCTTTTTCCAGTAGCCAGTCAAACTGCCAGTCTTCGAATTCGTGGTAGTGGCGGTCCCATTTATCTGTTTTGCTGCGATAGGCAGGAGAGAACCATAGGCGCAGAGGGACACTTGCTACCAGCTTATCTGCTTTGATATCGCGGAGCACATTGAAAGGTGCAATGAGATGTTCAAAGATCTCAAAGGCGGTAACTACTTCGGCAGAACTATTTTTGACAATTTCGGTGTTGAGGTCAAGATCTTCACCGGTCGTATTTGTTACCTGATACCCGTTTTTCTCCATAAGTTCAGAAAAAGGATTTCTCACTCCCAGATCCAGAATCTTAGCCGGGGAGGGAATTACTTCTTCTAAAAAATTAAGGGTCTCTTTATATCTTTTGTTCGGAAAGCTGTTTTCGTACATTCTAGAACTGGTATACGATCGCATTGATGTTCATACCTGCTCCTACACTGGCGAGGATAACCACATCTCCTTTTTCCAGTTTTTGACCTTCCATTTTGCCTTTCAATACAAGATCAAGAAGAGTAGGAACTGTCGCGACGCTACTGTTCCCGAGTTTGTTGATACTCATGGGCATGATACCTTCGGGCGGAGTGGTTCCAAATAATTTATAGAACCTTTTTACGATGGCTTCATCCATTTTCTCATTCGCCTGGTGGATGAGGATTTTCTTGACATCCGTAATGGATTTACCGCTTTTCTCCAGACAGGATTTCATTGCGTCAGGTACATGGCTTAAAGCAAACTCATAGATCTTGCGGCCGTGCATTTTGATATATTTGCGTTCATCACCCGGCTCCAGTTTGTTTGACTTTCCGAAGAAAATAAAATGCGCTTCCTCAAAAGAATAAGTGGCACTTTCATGGGCTAATATACCCCCTTCTTCGTTCGAAGCTTCCACAACGGTCGCTCCCGCACCATCTGAATAGATCATGGAATCGCGATCGTGTTTGTCAACTACTCTTGAAAGGGTTTCAGAACCTATTACCAGGCATTTTTTAGCCAGCCCGCTTTTTATGAAAGCACTTGCGTGTATCATTGCTTCCACCCATCCCGGGCATCCAAAAAGAATATCGTAAGCCACACATTTTGGATTCTTGATCCTCAACTTGTGTTTTACGCGAGTGGCAAGACTGGGCACCGTATCGCTTTGAAGATCATTGTGCAAAACATCTCCGTAGTTATGCGCAACAATGATATAATCAAGTTCCTCAGGGTTGAT
This sequence comes from uncultured Flavobacteriaceae bacterium, assembly GCA_964572365.1. GTDB lineage: Bacteria > Bacteroidota > Bacteroidia > Flavobacteriales > Flavobacteriaceae > Salinimicrobium. The sequence goes on from CAZNFK010000031.1 coordinate 19,910, forward strand.
ATTGGCATCCTCAATAGCTTTATTTGCGGCCAGGTAGGCTATATCTGAATTATTGAGCTCTTTATGAATATAACGTCTCTCGTGAATTCCCGTGATAGCCTTGAACTTCTCAATGATCACTGAATTAGACTGACTAAAGGCAGAACCGTCTTCATACAGAAATTCATGTTTTTGAAAGTCTGAATTCTTTTCCACTCTGTTGGGAATGTAGCTCCCAACCCCTGTTATTTTAATGCTCATCACTTACTTTTTGGGGGTAAAGACTTCAAAATTAATAAATAGATCTTCAGGATTACTGCTTTTTTTTAAATAAAATTCCTCTTTTAGGGAATTCTTATTTTGTTAAGCAATTCTAATCGTCACAATCATAACTTATTAATAAAGAGGCCTATTTGTTCAATATGCCATAATCGTGCCGGGAAACAAAAAAACCGAAGGTGGAGTGCCTTCGGTTCTATTATTTTGAATAAGAATCTTATTCTTCCATGTATTCTTCCACGGATGGACAGGTACACATAAGATTTCGATCTCCAAATGCTTCGTCAACCCGTCTAATTGATGGCCAGAATTTATTGTCTGAAAGATATTCCAGAGGGAATGCGGCTTTTTCCCTTGTGTATGGGAAATTCCATTCCTCGGCTGTAAGCATCGCCAGGGTGTGCGGCGAATTTTTCAGTACGTTGTTTGGTTCATCTGCTGAGGCTTCGTTGATTTCCTTTCTAATGGAAATTAGCGCATCACAGAAGCGATCCAGTTCGGCTTTGCTTTCACTCTCTGTAGGCTCGATCATCAATGTTCCTGCTACCGGGAATGATACCGTTGGAGCGTGGAAACCGTAATCGATCAACCTTTTGGCGATATCGGTCACTTCAATTCCTTTGGCTTTGAAAGGACGGCAGTCCACTATCATCTCGTGAGCCGCACGGCCTCTTTCTCCGCTGTAAAGGGTTTTATAGTGCTCGTCAATACGTGCCTTGATGTAATTTGCATTCAAAATGGCATATTCAGTAGACTTTTTTAAGCCTTCAGCACCAAGCATGGTAATGTACCCGTAAGATATAAGGCAAACTAAAGCAGAACCCCATGGGGCAGCAGAAATGGCTGTGATCGCTGAATCGCCTCCTGTAGGGATTACCGGGTTACCGGGCAAGAATGGCACCAGTTGTTCGGCAACACATATTGGTCCTACTCCGGGACCTCCACCTCCGTGAGGAATGGCGAAAGTCTTGTGGAGGTTGAGGTGACATACGTCTGCCCCAATCACCCCCGGGCTGGTAAGTCCTACCTGGGCATTCATGTTTGCACCGTCCATATAAACCTGTCCGCCGTTATCATGGGTAATCTTGATGATCTCCTTGATAGCAGATTCAAACACCCCATGAGTTGAAGGGTATGTAACCATTAGTGCGGCAAGATTATCTTTGTATTTGATGGCTTTTTCCCGAAGGTCTTCCACATCGATATTTCCGGTCTCGGTAGATTTTGTAACCACCACTTTCATTCCCGCCATTACAGCAGAAGCCGGGTTGGTTCCGTGAGCAGAAGATGGGATCAAACAGATGTTCCTGTGGCTTTCTCCTCTCGACTCATGATATGCTCTTATCACCATTAGACCTGCGTATTCTCCCTGTGCTCCTGAGTTAGGCTGAAGAGAGGTTCCCGCAAAACCGGTGATCTCGGTAAGTTGTTTTTCCAGTCTCTTTAAAACGATCTGGTATCCTTCTGCCTGGTTAAGCGGAACAAACGGGTGTATATTCCCCCATTGTGGATAGCTTAGAGGTAACATTTCTGATGCGGCATTGAGCTTCATGGTACATGAACCAAGAGAGATCATGGAGTGGTTCAAAGAAAGGTCTTTTCGCTCCAGCTTCTTGATGTACCGCATCATATCGGTTTCTGAATGGTAGGAGTTGAAAACCTCATTTTTGAGGAACTCCGTTTTTCTTTCTACAGAACCGGGAATATGATTTGCTTCGGAAAGCTTAGTAACTGTGATAGATTCTTTTCCCGCAGCTTCGGCGAAAATTGAAATGATGGTATTAACATCATCAAGGTTGGTAGCCTCATTCAGGGAGATCGCCACAGCATCTGAAGAAGGATAGTAGAAATTCACTTCATTTCTTTCGGCGATCTCTTTGATTTTCGCAGCATCTGCTTTGATAAGGATGGTATCGAAATAAGAGGAATTCAACTGGGAGAACCCAAACTTTTCGATATTTTCTGCCGCGGTTACCGCAAGGTTGTGAACACGGGTAGCAATGAATTTAAGACCTTTTGGGCCATGGTAAACCGCATACATTCCTGCCATTACGGCCAACAGCACTTGTGCAGTACAAATGTTTGATGTGGCCTTGTCTCTTTTAATATGTTGTTCACGGGTTTGAAGCGCCATTCTCAGGGCGAAGTTGCCATCGGTGTCTTTTGTGACTCCAATGATCCTTCCTGGAATGTTACGTTTGTATTCTTCGCGGGTAGCGAAGTAAGCAGCATGCGGTCCTCCATAACCAAGAGGAATACCGAAGCGCTGTGATGTTCCCACTACCGCGTCAACTCCAAATTCTCCCGGGGCACGTAGTTTTACAAGCGCCAAAAGGTCTGCAGCGACGGCAGTCTTTATGTTGTTTTCCTTTGCTTTGGCCACGAAATCGGCATAGTCAAAGACATGTCCTAGTTTTCCCGGATATTGAAGAAAGGCTCCGAAGAATTCTTCAGAAAAATCAAATGTTTCATGATCTCCAATTACCAGCTCGATATCTAGGGGAATTGCACGGGTTTTAAGTACATCAATTGTTTGAGGCAAGACTTCTTCAGAAACAAAGAACTTGTTTATCCCTTTTTTCTTCTGATCGCGATCCCTAACCTCAAAAAGCAGTGACATTGCTTCGGCAGCTGCGGTAGATTCATCCAACAGGGAGGCGTTAGCCAGTTCCATTCCCGTTAGATCGGCGATAACCGTTTGGAAATTCAGTAAGGCTTCCAGTCTTCCCTGGGCGATCTCGGCCTGGTAAGGCGTATACGCGGTATACCATCCCGGGTTTTCCAGTATATTACGCTGAATAACAGCCGGAGTAATGGATTGATGGTACCCAAGACCTATATACGTTCTAAAAACTTTATTTTTGGCAGCCAGTGCTATGTTGTGCGACAGGTATTCATGTTCGCTCATAGCCGGAGCAAGATCAAGGTCTTTTTTCAGGCGAATATCATCAGGAAGTGTTTCGTAGAT
>CAZNFK010000032.1:0-22597 GCA_964572365.1 uncultured Flavobacteriaceae bacterium
CGAAGATCACGGCCAATCCTAATCCAACCCCTGTTTTTACGGTCTTGGATACTGCGAGGTACGAACACATTCCAAGGAAGTAAGCAAAGATCATATTTTCAATGAAGATGCTTCGTACGAATAAATTTATATAATCCATAGTCGATTTTTTAGTGGTGATTAGCCTTCGATTAGTTTGCGGTTTCTTGAACGTTGCACCCAAATGATAAGCCCTACTACAATAAGAGCCATAGGGGATAACAACATCAATCCGTTATTTTCATATCCAAGAGCGTAAAGTCCGGTTGATTCCGCCAGGGTTGCTCCTTTGTGACCAAGTACCTCGTAACCGAATAATTTTCCGGCTCCAAGAAGTTCCCTGAAGAAGGCTACGATGATAAGGATAAGTCCATAACCTGCCGCGTTTCCAATTCCGTCAAGGAAAGATTTGTACACTCCGTTCCCAAGAGCAAAGGCTTCGAGACGTCCCATTACGATACAGTTGGTAATGATCAATCCAATGAAGACCGAAAGCTGCTTGCTCACATCATAGGCATAAGCTCTCAGTACCTGGTCTACCAGTGCAACAAGGGAAGCTACAACCACTAACTGTACGATAATACGAATACGGTTAGGGATCATATTCCTCAAGGCTGAAATGATCATATTACTGAAAGCCATTACCGCCATTACCGCGATAGCCATCACAATTGCAGGCTCAAGCTGCACGGTGATCGCCAAAGCCGAACAGATACCAAGTACCTGCACGGTAATTGGGTTATCATCATCCAACGGATCTGTTAGCAGCTTTCTGTTGGCTTTGGATAAGAAATGTTCCTTCTCCTCTGAATCTGACAGAAAAAGGATCATCGCTTTCTTCTTCTCTTCTTTAGTAACCTCAGCAGATTGCTCAGGTTTATTCTTTATTTCCTGTGCCATAATTCTTAATTATTTGCAACTTTTACATCTGTTTTACTCTTGAAATAAGGTAAATAGTGACGCAGTCTCTCAGAGATCATGTTGGAAACACCGTCTCCGGTAATGGTCGCTCCCGAAATTGCATCTACCTTATTATCATCTTTGGACGTACTGGAGTTTCCTTTAACCACAGATACTCCCACCAATTCTCCGTTATCATCAAAGATCTTCTCATCATCAAAACGATGTCTAAACCATTCCTGGGTGATCTCGGCACCAAGTCCCGGAGTTTCTCCAAGGTGATCGAATACCGCTCCTTTCACCGTGTTCACATCGTCTTTAAGGGCTATGTAGCCAAAAATAGCATTCCACAGACCCGCTCCTCTTAAAGGAATTATGTAATAAGTGGATCCTTCAACATCGGCAATGTATAAAGGGAAGCTTTGCTCTTCGGCCGGTTTTTTAAGCTCCTTGGCAAGGTCAACATCAAAGGCATTCACTCCTTCTTTTACTTCCCCATTATTGTCAAGCACGATCTGCTCTTTGATATTTTCTTCAAAAAGAGCCTGCGCTCCTGCCCTGTCGGTTTCAACTCCCACAGTGGCAAGGATGTTCTGCATTTTCTCCTGGCGCATGTTCTTATACTGCATTGGCTGTAAAGAAGTCGCGGCGAAGGCCAGTACTACCCCAACTACAACCACCATGACAATGGCGAAAATAAAGGTATAGGAGTTGGAGTTCGTTTTATTTACTGTTTTCTCTTCCATAACTAAACTACGGTTTCAACTTGTTGGTTAATACCTGCTTTTTTTCGTTTTAATCTACGTTTGATGTTCCCCTGGATCACATAATGATCAATGGTTGGCGCAAATACGTTCATCAAAAGTATAGCCAGCATCACTCCTTCAGGATACGCAGGGTTGAATACCCTGATCATGACCGAGAAGAACCCGATAAGGAATCCGTAGATCCACTTTCCTTTATAGGTTTGTGCAGCCGATACAGGATCTGTAGCCATGTAAACGATACCAAACATCAATCCACCTACCAACAGGTGCTGGTACCATGGGAAGTTCGTAAGTGCATTTCCTGCAACCCCCATTGAAGGAAGCGCGTTAAAGATCAAGCCCATTACAGCGGCCCCAACCACAGCACTAACCATAATTCTCCAGCTTCCAACTTTTGTAAAGATCAGGAACAGGGCTCCTAAAATGATCAAAGCGGCCGAAGTTTCAGAAACCGATCCCGGGATAATTCCGAGGAACATGTCCATCATACTGTATTCTATCTCCTGTCCTGCAGCCAGACTTCCAAGGATGGTCTCTCCGGAAACCGCATCAACTTCCGAAGCATTCATCACCCACACGCTGTTACCAGACATATAAGTAGGATATGCGAAGAAAGCGAACGCCCTCGCGGTCAAAGCAGGATTAAGAATGTTCATCCCTGTTCCTCCAAAAGCTTCTTTTCCAATAAGCACGGCAAAAACAACAGAGATAGCAAGCATCCATAATGGAAGGCCTACCGGCATGATCATAGGGATCAAAAGCCCGGTAACCAAATATCCTTCATTCACCTCGTGCCCTCTAAAAATGGCAAAAGCGAATTCAATTCCCAGACCCACCGCGTATGAAACGACGATCATAGGAAGTATTTTCAAAGCTCCAAGTCCAAAAGCTTCCCAGAAGTCAACTTCAGGATTCACCTGTACAAGGTACTGGTACCCGGTATTCCACATACTAAAAAGCAACACGGGGATCAAAGCCAACACCACGGTGATCATCACCCTTTTCAAATCTACGGCATCCCTAACATGGGCACCTTTTTGAGTGGTGTGATTAGGCGTGAACAAAAAAGTATCCAGGGCATTGATCGCCGGTGAAAACTTCTCAAGCTTCTTCCCTTTTGCAAAGGGCTCTTTAAATTTATCTAATTTTTGTCTAATCCATTCCATAGTAAACAGTTTATCCAACTTCGGTGATCATTAGATCCAAACCTAGTCTTATTATTTCTTGTGCCTCGATTTTTGAAGTGTTCACATAGTCAACCAGCGCGAAATCTTCAGGAGCGACCTCATAGATCCCAAGGTTTTCCATTTTTTCAATATCGGCTGCCATACAGGCCTTCAGCAATTGCATTGGATAAATATCCATTGGCATCACTTCTTCCATTTCGCCGGTAACCACAAGCGCTCTTTCTTCCCCGTTAAGGTTGGTGTTGACCTCGTATTTTTTCTTCGGAAATAACCAGGTCAAAGAAGTACGGGAGTTGGAAGGAATGTTGTTGTAGGTGAAGGGTAACCAGCCGAACATCCTGTATTTGTTCCCTTCCGGAATTAAGGTGAGTTCGTTAGGATAGAACCCGATGAATCCGTGGTTGCTCACTTTTTGACCGGTAAGCACATCACCTGAAATGATCCTTACATCATCTTCGTCCACTTTTCCAACAAGGTCTGCGACATTTGCGCCGATCCTTGTACGGAAGTATTTTTTATCCTTCGCCTCGGTTCCTGCAACGGCAAGCGTGCGAACCGCGGTGAATTTCCCCGTAAGGAAAAGGTCACCTATGTTGGCAACATCTTCAGGATTTACAGTCCATACCCGCTCACCAATATTTACTGGGTCGATGTTATGGATCTGCACTCCCACGTTTGCTGCAGGGTGTGGCCCGGAAACATTGTGAATTTCCACATTTTTAAGTGCCGAGAAGGCTGAGCTTCCTTTCTGCACGGAAACATGAACTTTCCCCGGAGTAAGTTTGGTCAGCGCGTCAAGCCCTGCCTGGAAAGCATCCATTCTGTCTTTAAGTATGAATTCCACATCGGCCGATAAGGGCGCTGTGTTCATAGCTGAAACAAAAATGGACTTTGGAGTATCTTTAGGGTCCGCGATGATATCATACGGCCTCTGATTAATAAATGCCCAGCAACCGCTTTCAAGGATCCTGTTCTTTACTGCTTCTGCATCGGCAGAAACGGGATCTATGACCCCAAATTCACGGTAAGAATCAGCACTGTCAGCTTCAAGGATAATTTCCATGATGCGACGCTTCTCCCCACGTTTAATTTCTTTTAGCGTCCCGCTAACCGGCGAAGAAAAGCGCACCTCAGGAGTATATTTAGAGAAGAAAAGTTCATCTCCTGCCTGTACGGTAGCACCCTCCTTGACAACCATTTTGGGAACAACTGAATGAAAATCTGGCGGTTTAATAGCGTAAGTCTTAGAGCGGGGAGCGTCAACCAAAGTTTTCTCCGCTTCCCCCTTTAATCGTAGAGTAAGCCCTCTTTTAATTCTAATGTCGTTTGACATAGGATGGAGTGTTAAAATTCGTTTAAAATCGTGCAAATTTATGCATTTTCGAGCCACACTTCCCAATTAAAAATCAATTAATTTGCCTCAGTTTCCTGTTAAAATGCCGAAATCATGATCGTAATCAGTTTTTCAGTATCTTTAGATTTTATTTGGTCCGAATGAAGACAATTTTTACTTTTTTATTCCTTATCTCCCCTTTTATCCACTCCCTGCATGCCCAGGTTGCCAGGGAAGTCTCTCCCCCAAATTATATACGCACCGTGATCTTCAACAGTGGCAGCGCTTACAGTGGCACGCCGGTAATTAGACTTGGAGAAGGTTTGAACCTGGAGTTTGATGATATTATTGGAGATGAGGCCAACTATTATTACACCATTGAACATTATAATTATGACTGGACGAGATCCCCGCTCGTAAAATCTGAATACCTGGAAGGATTTGACAATGTTAGGATCACCAATTATCAAAATTCCTATAACACCCTTCAGCTCTATTCACACTACCGGTTACAAATTCCCAATGAAGATACGCAACGGCTAAAGGTTTCGGGTAATTATATGCTGAAGATATTCAATGAAGCCCGGGAACTTATTTTTTCAAGGAAATTCATGGTCTATGAACCCTTAGCCCAGGTAGCCGTGGAGATCAAAAAGTCGAGAGAGGTAAGATTGATCCATACAAAGCAGGTGGTAAATTTCAGCGTGGATTCTCCCGAATTCATCATCAGGAATCCTGAAGAATCGGTCTACGCAGTGATACTTCAGAATAACAACCTTAAGACGGGCATCTACAATATCAAACCCCAGTATAACATAGGAAGTGAACTTATCTATAAATACGATCAACTTACCTCTTTTTGGGCGGGCAATGAATACCTGAACTTTGACAGCAAAGACCTGAGAGCGGCCACGGTGAAAATACGGTCTATTGAAGTGCGGGACCTGTACCATCATTTTCTTTTTACTGACAGGATACGGGCCTTTGAACCTTATACCTACAATCCCGACATAAATGGGAAGTTTGTTGTGAGGACCATGCAGGGCCGCGATCCCGATATCGAAGCCGGGTATGTATGGACCCATTTCGCTCTCCAGACCTTTGAGCCCTTTGAGGATGGAGAAGTCCACCTTTACGGGGAGTTCAATAATTTCACCCTCGATGAAACCACCCGCCTGGAATATAATTTTGAAACCGGCAACTACGAAATTGCCCGCCTCTTCAAACAGGGTTACTATGACTACAAATATGTCCTGCTTCGTGATGATGGTGTCCTGGACGAAGGTTTTATAAGCGGAAACTTCATCAGCACCGAAAATGAATATACCGTGCTCATTTATTATCTTCCTCCCGGCGCACGCTATGCAAGGATAATTGGCGTTGGGAGCGCGAATTCCATAGATATTTCGAACTAACCTTTTTGGGAACCACCAAAAAATGAATACTGAAAAAAAATCTACTCCCATTATCTTTCCGAAGATCAGGAAAGAAAGGCACCTTTTCAAGTACAGAAGCACAGAATGCCTTAACTGCCATCACCCTCTGGACCTGAGTGACCAGTATTGCCCCAACTGCGGACAGTTGAACAGCACGAAAAAACTGGCTTTTAATGATTTCTTCAATGAGTTCTTCGCCGGAATTTTCGCTTATGACTCCCGCCTTTATCGCACTCTTGGCGCTCTATTGTTCAAGCCCGGGAAGATCTCCAAAGATTACATTGAAGGCAAGAGAGTAAGATATGCTAACCCTTACCGATTTTACCTGAGCGCTTCCATCATTTTTTTCCTGGTATGGAGCATTCCGCAGGATTTCGAGAACATTGAAACCAACGGGGTTTTAAATCCTGATCAAGAGCAGGCAGCACAAATAGATTCGGCCTTGGCCGTTCAAAGAGCAACAAACCCTACTTTGGATTCTCTCCTGGGGGGAAAAATCCCGATACTTCCCGACACTATCCAAAAGGAAAAGAAAGTAGTCCATTATTCCGAAAGAGAATTGGACACCCTCTCCTTCTTCCAAAGAACCGGCAAAAAACTGGAGATGTTCTTTAATTACTATGAGCGCACCGAGGAGAAAAATATAGATGACGCACTGGAAAATATGAACTATTCCAATTCGCGATTCAATCACTGGTTATATAAGAAAACGGTTGATGCCCATGTCTTTATCAACCAGCCCGGAGTTTTTGCGAATTATTTTGTGAGCAAACTACCTTTTATCATCTTCTTTTATCTTCCGGTCTTTGCAATGTTCATCTGGCTGCTCTACCTGCGCAGGCCTTTCACCTACATGGAACATCTTATTTTCACTTTTCACAACCAGACTACGTGGTTCGTACTTTTTGGAATAGCGGTAATTTTAGATTATATCTTTAATACCAGTTGGATGACCGGCATGGCCATGTTGGTTTTTGTCTTCTATCTCTATAAAGCTTTCCGAAGATTTTATGGACAAGGGAGAGTTAAAACCATTTTAAAGTTTATTATAATCAACATAATATTCTTTACTTTAGCGATAGTTGCGACGCTATTCTCAGTACTTGCATCTTTTGCAATTTATTAAGTATGATTCAACAAGTAACCAGAGGGATAAAAATATCCATAGAAACCAATTTTGAGGGGACCTTCCATAAGAATTACAGGGTTCACTTCGCCTTTGGCTACAAGATCACCATTGAAAATCAAAGTAAAGATTCCGTTCAACTCACCTCTCGCTTCTGGAAGATAAAAGACGCCCTTAATCGAACCGAAATAGTTGAAGGAGAAGGAGTGATAGGGAAAAAACCCGTTATAAAGCCGGGAGAATCCCACACTTACAAAAGCGGATGCCTACTCACTTCCCCATTCGGAGCCATGAGCGGTTTTTACAGCATGATCAATTTTACTTCTACTAGAAAGTTCAGGGTTGCCATTCCTTCTTTTAAATTGAGCGCTCCATTTGCGCTGAATTAAATTCTAAAGACCTTCGGAAAATGTCATTTTTGAGACCTCTTCTGTAAGCAGGTCCATGTAGAAAAAATCTATTTTTTCTTCGGAAAGCTCTACCTGCGAAACGCTCTGCGTTTTCACAAAACCGCGATCCATTCTAACATCAATTTGAGGATCTCCTACTCCCGCGGAAAAATGGAACTCTTTCAGCTTTTGCGAATTTATCTGGTTGTTCTGCCTAAACTCATGAAACCACTGCTCCCGTTGTCGTTTCATCTCTTCTGAATAGAGCGGGGAGGAAGACCAGATATGCGAGGTAAGCGGCAATTTCTTCAGAAATTTTTTTGCGCCATCCCATACGAACTCAAGGAATTCTAATTTTTGACGCCATTCCACCACGATTGTCGTAAAAGGTTCTACATTATGAAGTTCATATTCTTCTATAGCTTTATCGAAGTCATCTACAGCCAGCAGGTGCTTCACTACCACTCCCCTGCTGAGCCGGTAAGGCGGATTTCGGTCATGTTTTTCAAAAGCTCCATTCAGCAGACAAATGACACGTTTTTGCTCACTTATTCCCAGCCAGGTTCCGCCGGCCACAGCATCCTTCGGAAATACCATTTTCACTCCCTCTTCAAAATAGGTTTTTGGAGACAGGGTTTTTCGGTTTGGAGCTTCATCGCGACTTGAAGTGAGGATGAAACCTTTTTCCGAAGAGAGGTAAGTTAAAGTGACAGTACACATATTATGAAAATACTAAGAAACAGCCACTGAAAGCTGAAATATTGCTTAAAGTTCATCTTTTTTATTGAGATCCAAAATTCTTTTAATTTATTTACCTTTACAGACACTATAAATAATAACTCCAAAAACAAACAAGAAACTATGGGAAAAGGTGTATTTCAGGTTCCTCAAGCAGTAAATGAGCCTGTAAAATCATATGCTCCCGGAACTCCCGAAAGAGAGGCGGTTCTTAAAGCATACAAAGAACTCTATAAATCAAAAATCGAAGTACCGTTATATATTGGGGGTGAAGAGATCAAGACAGGAGATACCGCTCCCATGAATCCTCCGCACGACCACAAGCATCATCTTGGAGATTACCACAAGGCCTCCAGGGAGCATGTGGAAAAAGCGATCAAGGTTGCCCTGGAAGCCCGTGAAAAATGGGCCAACCTGGAGTGGGAACAAAGAGCCGCGGTTTTCTTAAAAGCTGCAGAATTGATCGCCGGGCCATACCGTTATAAGATCAATGCCGCCACCATGATTGGGCAGTCTAAAAATATTTTCCAGGCTGAGATCGATTCAGCCTGCGAATTGATCGATTTCCTTAGATTCAATGTCGAGTACATGACGCGAATCTATGAAGAGCAGCCAGAATCAAGTTCTGATGCCTGGAACAGGTTGGAATACCGTCCGCTTGAAGGATTTGTATACGCCGTAACTCCTTTCAACTTTACCGCCATTGCGGGTAACCTTCCGTCGGCACCCGCTTTAATGGGGAACGTTGCCATCTGGAAACCAAGTGACTCCCAGGTGTATTCTGCCCAGGTGATCATGGAAGTGTTCAAGGAAGCCGGAATGCCCGATGGGGTGATCAATATGGTGATGGGTGATCCAAAAATGATCAGTGACGTAATTTTGGAAAACCGTGATTTCGCCGGACTTCACTTTACAGGAAGCACTACTGTTTTCAAGAACCTTTGGAAACAAATTGGGGAGAACATCCATAAATACAGATCTTACCCGAGAATAGTTGGAGAAACCGGAGGGAAAGATTTCATCCTTGCACACCCAAGTGCGCGTCCAAAGCAGGTAGCAACCGCTATCTCTCGCGGGGCTTTTGAATTCCAGGGACAAAAATGTAGCGCGGCATCCCGCGTCTACCTTCCAAAGAGCATGTGGGAAGAAGTGAAGAAGTATGTAGTGGAAGACGTGAAATCCTTTAAAATGGGATCTCCCGAAGACATGAGCAACTTCATTACCGCGGTGATCCACGAAGGGTCATTTGACAAACTGGCTAAATTCATCGATGCTGCCAAAAAGGACAGCGATGCCGAAATAGTGGTGGGTGGAAACTACGACAAATCAAAAGGATGGTTCATTGAGCCAACCGTTATCCTTACCGATAACCCGAAATACAGCACCATGTGTACTGAATTATTCGGGCCTGTTGTCACTATCTTCCTGTATGAGGATGACCAATGGGAAGAAACGTTAAAACTGGTTGATGATTCGGAATATGCTTTGACCGGAGCGATCCTTTCACAAGATCGTTACGCAGCTGCCGAAGCCACAAAAGCACTTCAGAATGCAGCCGGTAACTTCTACATCAATGACAAACCTACCGGAGCCGTTGTTGGTCAGCAGCCGTTTGGCGGCGCCAGGGGCAGTGGAACCAATGACAAGGCAGGATCTATTTTGAACCTGTACCGCTGGATCTCCCCAAGAACTATAAAGGAAACATTTGTTACTCCAACAGATTACAGGTATCCTTTCCTGGGAGAATAAACCGGAAAAGATCCAAAAAAGCAGTAAGCCGCCGGAATTTCCGGCGGCTTTTTATTTCCAAAGGGTTAAACTTTTTAACAGATATAAAGGTTTCATTAACCCTCCTTTTCCGACTATAAAAAACTTAAAATGTGTTGATTATCAAATATTTAACACCTTCACCGTTTTTACCATACATTCACCGATTCCCTAAAAAATTGCCGTAAATAAACTGTAAATTAGGATGTTAAACACTCGGTCGAGAACGTTTATAACTCCCCCAAAAATTTACAAAATTGTTTGCTATGGCGAAAAAATTACTCTCCTCATTTATTGCTGTTTTTTGGATCTTCATTTTCGGGCAGGGCGTGGCTTATGGGCAGTGCCCCTCCTCAGTCAGCTTTTCTTCCTCAGAAGGCAATACCATCTGCCAGGGAACTGCTGTAACATTCACAGCAAATGCCAATGGAGGCACAGGAACTTTAACTTATCAATGGCAGATAAATAATCAGGTTGTTCACTCAGATAAGGTATATACTACTTCTTCTCTTGCGAATGGAGACAAGATCAAGGTGATAGTAATAAAATCAGACGACACTTCCTGCTCTACCAGTAGTTCTGTGCTTACCATGACCGTAAACACGCAACAAACTCCTACAGTCTCGCTCTCGGCCAGTCCTTCGACAAAATGTATCGGGAAAGATGTCACTTTTACCGCGAGCAACACTAATGGAGGTCCAAGCCCTATTTATGACTTTTATGTTAATGGCAACAGTTCACCCTCTCAGTCATCCTCATCCAAAACCTTCACAACCAATAGCCTGAATGAAGGAAGTAATACGGTTCGGGTAATGATGACCAGCAGTCTTGATTGCACCACATCTCCAACTGCAGAAAATTCCATCAATGTTACCATAACTCCAGACGCCTCTATCAGTTCACCTTCCAATAAGGAACAAACAGATATTTGCATAAATTCGGCCATAGCTCCAATTGTTTTCACAATTGGTGGAAGCGGTAATGGAGCAACAGTATCTGGTTTGCCAGCCGGAGTAACCGGAAGTTTTAGTGGGGGAAATTTCACCATTAGCGGAACACCAACTTCTGCCGGTTCTTTTCCATATACGGTCACTGCAACAGGTCCATGTGAATCTGTAACTGAAACAGGTATTATTACAGTAGTTAAAGATGCTACCATCAGTCTGACTTCAGGAAATAATACCCAATCTGTTTGCCAGGGCGAGGATATTGCCGCTATCACCTATGCTATTGGACAAACCGGAACAAATGGAGCGGTATCGGGTTTACCTTCCGGAATTCAAGGAAGTTATTCAAACGGGGTATTTTCCATATCAGGTTCTTCTAATTCTGTCGGCACTTTTGATTATACCGTAAAGGCAACCGGGAATTGCGGAGATTCCGAAGAACTTGCAGGCTCTATTACAATTAATGAAAACCTCGTTCCTGCAGTAAGTATTCTTTCTGATGACGCAGATAATACCATCTGCGCGGAGACACCTGTAACATTTACGGCAACAGCTACGAATGGCGGAACTTCTCCTTCTTTTCAATGGAAAATAAACGGAAACAATGCCGGTACGAACAGCAATACCTTTACCACTTCCGTTCTTACCGATGGCCAAAGCGTGACCGTGGAGCTCACTTCAAGTGAAACCTGTGTGACGACTCCATTAGCAACCAGTAACGCCATTACTACTTCGGTTAATCCTAATCTCACTCCAGATGTTACCATTGAGGTTACCGATTCGGATATTTGCAGTGGAGACACCGTACAATTTACCGCCACCCCGGTAAATGGTGGTACCAGTCCTTCTTATCAGTGGAAAATTGATAATTCAGTTGTAGGCACAGATAGTCCGACTTTTTCTACTTCCAGTCTTACAGACGGTCAACAGGTAAGTGTTACAATGACTTCGAGTGAAACCTGTTTAGCATCTGAAAGTGCTACCAGCACGCCTATCGTGATGCAAGTAAATCCTAATCTGACTCCGGAAGTTAGCATTCGCTCGAATGACGATAATAATATAATTTGTGCCGGCGGCACTATAACCTTTACAGCAACTGCGGTTAATGGAGGAACTACTCCATCTTACCAATGGCTGGTGAATGGAGTTAGTGCAGGAACAAATTCTGCTACTTTTACAACATCTTCATTAAATGATGGTGACACAGTAAAAGTGGTGATGACATCGAACGAAGAATGTCTGGCACAAGCTACCACTGAAAGTAATGAAATTCAAATTCAGGTAGACCAATCAATATCGACAGCTACTCCTGCTTTTGATTATTCCAATTCTTCTCACAATTCCACTGCAATTTGCCCAGCAGCAAGTGGTCTAATTTACAGCATTACCCCAATTCCCGGAGCAACTTCCTACATCTGGACCTTTCCTAACTCCGGCTGGACAGTAACTTCCGGAGCGGATTCTAACCAGGTAACAGTTACTGCCGGCACTTCAGCACAAGGAGGCAATATCACGGTTAGAGGTGTTAATGAATGTGGTCAAAGTCAGGCGGCATCAATCACAGTTACTACAGGAACGGCAGCTTATGTAAGTGCAGGACCAGATCAAACAGTTTGTGCCGGCACCACTTCAATTCAATTAGCCGGTGAAATCGGCGGAGTAATAAACCAGGGAAAAGATTTTAGCTGGAGTGCAAGTGTGGACGGCGGAAGTTTTTCCGACCAAGGTGGTAACAACACCAGTAAAAAATTAAATCCAATTTATACCATTCCACCATCTATTAGAAACGGTGGTACAGTTACTATTACAATAACTTCTGTCAGCCCCAGCGGTACCTGTCCTGAACCCAAAAAAGATGAAATGGTCTTAACTGTTCTGAAGAATGCTACTATTAGCACTCCCTCCAATAAGGATCAGACAGTGTGCATAAACAGCGGGATTACTCAGATAGATTTTAATATTACTGATGCCGGAACAGGGGCGACTGTTTCAGGTCTACCTCAGGGACTTTCCGGAACCTATGCTTCCGGGGTCTTTACAATTTCCGGAACACCTGCTGAAACAGGAACATTTAACTATCAGGTAAACACAACGGGTAATTGTACTATTCAGCAGACTTCAATCACAGGTATCATTATTGTCACACCTGATCAGGTTATTGGCGATCCTACCAATAAATCTCAATCCCTATGTATCAATCAGTCAATTGACGATATCGTTTTTACTACGAATGAGTCTGTTACCAATGTTACCTACTCTGGTCTACCTAATGGGCTTACAGGAATTCTAAGCACTGACAGTTTTACGATTTCAGGAACACCAACCGAAGCAGGAACTTTTGATTATACCGTAACAACTTCCGGTAACTGTGAAAGCACTTCCCAAAGTGGAACTATTACAGTAAAACCGGATCCTACCATATCTGATCCGGCTAATAAAGTTCAGGAGATCTGTATCAACACTCCTATTAATGCTGTTGAATTTTCAGTTACAGAACCTGGTTCTGGTGCAAGTGCTACAGGGTTACCTCAGGGAGTAACAGGTACTTTTGCGAACGGTGTTTTTACCCTTAGTGGAAGTCCTTCTGAAGCAGGAACCTTTGATTATAGCATTACCACAACGGGAGAATGCGTGCAGGCTACTCAAACCGGACAATTTATTGTTAATCCGGATCCTACAGCTGAAATTTCCTATTCCGGAGATCTGTGCCAATCTCAAACCGGTTTAGCAGAGGTTACCCTAACCGGAACAGGAGCATATACCGGCGGAACGTTTACCGTCTCGCCATCTGGTTTGAATATTGATGCAGCCACCGGAGCAATAGATCCAGCGTTGAGTACTCCGGGCAACTACACAGTTTCCTATAGCACTCCCCAAGGGTGCAAGACAGCTACAGCCACGGCCGATATCACCATTCACGCAGTTCCTTCCGTAGAACTTTCTTATACCACCCCGATATGCAATTCCGGGACGACAGCTTTAGGTCCCACTTTTACAAACGGAGTGGGTGCTTACGAAAATGGGGTGTTCAGTGCTAACAAAAGTGGATTGGCCATTGATCCCTCCACCGGGGTAATAAATGCGGTAAACAGCAGTCCCGGAGATTATGTAATCACCTATGCAATTCCTGCCGCCAACGGCTGTGAAGCTGTTTCAACTACTGCCAGTATCAGCATTACTCAGATACCTCAATTCGATATAAGCTATGCTGGTCCTTTTTGTACTTCAGAAGCGAATTTGATGCCGGTCAACTTTACTTCTACAAAGGGTGAATACACCGGTGGCACTTTTACAGGCTCTACAGGTTTGAGCATAGGCGAAAACGGAAATATAGATCCTTCAAACAGCACCCCAGGAAACCATACTGTGACTTACAAGCTGGCTGCGGCTGATGGATGCGCTGCAGTAGAGGCAACAACTTCATTTAGCATTTACGAAAAGGTAGAGATCACTACCCAACCAGTTAATACGGGGGTTTGTTCAAGTAACCCGGCTGGTTTTGAAGTGGTGGCTTCCGGAGATAACCTTAGCTATCAGTGGTACAAAAATGTAAACGGTACGTTCACTAAAATTAATGGAGAAACCGGTCCAGCTTTGAACTTCACCAATGCCACTGCCGTCAACGCCGGGGAATACCAGGTAGTTGTTGGCAGTACCAACAGCGCATGTGCTGCTGTGACCTCTAATACCGTTACCCTCAATGTAGATGAAGACATAGTGATCGTAAAACCCGCAGAGGATATCACAATTTGTGAAGACGATTATCAAACCCTGTCTTTTGCTTATGAAGCCCATGCCAATGGTGCTCCATTAACTTTTCAATGGATCAAGGACGGTGCTCCAATTAGTGAAACTACGGACAAATATGTAATGACCCAGACAGGGCCTTCCAATAGCGCAGAGGGAACGTATACGGGAACCCTGACGATACAGAACATTGACACATCAGATGACGGGGTGTATGCCGTGGAGATCGATGGTCCGGAATATTTCACCTGCTCTGAAGCAACATCAAAAACCTTCACTTTCAGAGTCAATCCCAGACCGGACAAGCCCGAGACCTCAGCTGTAAATTATTGTCTTGGAGCAACCCCGGAAGCACTTTCGGCTACCAAAAGCAGTAGTGACAATGAACTTCTGTGGTATAGTTATGACACGGGTACAGGTGAATATACTTACTTAGGAACATCCATCACTCCAACCACAGATGTTCCTGGCGAAACAACTTACTGGGTTACCCAAAAACAGCCAAATGGCTGTGAAAGTGATCCTGAGCAATTAATAGTTACTGTTCAGGATAAACCTGAACCTATTGCAACAGAAACCATCCAATTCAACTATTGCCATAATGAGGAGGTGACAGATCCGCTTTCGGTAACACCTTCTGAAGGTTCCACGATCAATTGGTATGCCTCTCAAAATGCCACTACGGCACTGAGTTCTGCCCCTGTACCAAATACCGGGGAAGTAAAGCTCACCTCATATTGGGTTAGCCAGACCCTGACAAGTACCGGTTGTGAAAGTGAGCGAACACAGGTGGATATTGACATCAATCCTTTACCAAATATTATTGCTGAGATCGCCTCGGGCTACAGTTCCGAAATTTGTCTGGGGTCCGAAACCAGGTTGATGGCCTCAGGGGCTACAAATTATATCTGGACCTACGAAGGTGCAGAAGTTGGAAATACTGCTGAAATTTCGGTAACGCCGGAAAGCCCTGGAAGTTTCACTTATGAGGTTGTTGGTATTGATGCAAATGGCTGTACCAATAATACACAAATAACCATTGAGGTTGAAGAACCCACTCAAGGTGGCAATGCCTCAGGTCCGGAATCTGTATGCGTCACAGCAAACCAGGGCACTGTTCTCCTTGAAAATCAACTTGGAGAGATCCTGAACTGGCAATATTCCGAAGATGGCATTGCTTGGAACAATATCGAAACCACGGCGGGACTCACTGAACTCCAATTTGAAAACCTTACTACCACTACGCACTATAGAGCGGTAATTAAAAATGGTGTCTGTGATGAGGTCTTTTCTACCGAGCATGAAGTAATTGTAGACCCGGTCCCGGTAGCCGAAGAACTAAAATTGCTATTTAAAGGTACCGATCGCGTCTTTATGATGTGTGAATTACCAACAAATGATTATTTAGTGCCTCTTCAGACAGTTGGAACATATACCGGCCAGATCGTAGCCTGGCAATATCGCAGGAATTCCGGTACAGAGTGGGTAACCATTATGGAAGGAAGTGAACCCTTTACCGGCACTGCTCTTACCGGACAACAGGTCATTAATGCGAGCAACAACGAATCCACAATCTTCAGAGTCGAAGTGCAAAGTGGCGCCTGTACTCCAAATGTTTACTCTCAAACCGCCACCTTAAGCATCATTCCTTCAGATATTGCACCAAATCCCGTAACTGCCTCTCCCGGTGAGATCTGTTTGGGGGACATAGTTACCCTTAGTGCCGGTACGGGATATGGCGGAAACGGGGTATTCGAGGGTGGTGCATTTGACAATTCATCAATCGCCAATCATGGCTGGAGAGTGATGCGGTACCCCGGTAGCACTGAATATACTTTCGAATCGGCTGCTGATAATGTGCGACCCGACAGATGGATGAGGACAAATCCTCATGACTATATAATGGCAAATCCTGATGGATCTGGCACGGTTTATCAAAGATTCGACTCCAGTTCAGGAGATGAGGGCAATAAAGGCTTTGCCATAGTCTCCGGAAATAACCCTTCTACTTTAGAGACGCCTGTCTTTAACACTTTTGCCATGGACAATCCCACCCTGACATTTGATCAGGCTTATAATCTTACTCCTGGAGACACTATCAAAGTCCAGATATCTTTAGATGGGGGAAACACTTATGTGGATGAACCTCTGTTCGTTATGGGTGGTCCGGCAGTCAGTGGAAATTACGCATCCTTTGGCGATGGAACTCCAGAAACACGGCCGCTGAACAAGATGTCGATTGACATTAGCAAATATGCAGGACTGTCAAATCTGCGCATCCGATGGCTTTATGATGGTTCAACCGGTGGAATTTACACTATAGATGATATTGGAGTTCCTCAGGATCCCGATAATGTACAGTTGATCTGGTATTATGATGATGATCTTAATGATCCAAATAATGAATTGGACCAAATAGGAGATGTCAATCAAAATACGGTCACTTACACTCCTACTAAAATAGGCTGGAATTACTTTGAAGTTCAAACAGCTTTGGTATTTGATACCAATGGTGATCCTTGTCAAAGCGCAGAAAACATGGCAACGATCCAGGTCTTTGTATTTGACACCTACACCACCTCAGCAACTGCCGAGATCGGTAGCTGTGGAACCAGTAGCGTACCTCTTACAGGAGTAATGGAAGGAGCTGCGCAAGGCGTTATTACCGAATTTCCTGCTGAGGATGCATCTACAGTAGCGTGGGAGGTAATTAATAGCCCTGAGGGATACACTTTTTCAGAAGCGCATTTCGACCCATCCATCACTGATCCCAATGCAGTTTTCGACCCGGGAATGGGTGGCGAGTTTACCCTTCAATGGACCATCACCCC
Source organism: uncultured Flavobacteriaceae bacterium (assembly GCA_964572365.1). Lineage (GTDB taxonomy): Bacteria > Bacteroidota > Bacteroidia > Flavobacteriales > Flavobacteriaceae > Salinimicrobium. The sequence goes on from CAZNFK010000032.1 coordinate 17,187, forward strand.
GGATGAGGATTCCCCTTGTGCACCAACGCAAACTCCCGTTCAATTCGAGATCCAGGATTGTACTACATTGGATTTCGACGGTGTGGATGATTACGTGGATCTCGGAACCTCCTATACAGGAGCGTATACTATTGAAGCCTGGATACGTCCGTTTGATCGTCCGATAGCAGGAACCGACCAAATGACGAATGCTTCCACAGGTACTATTATCAGTGGTCCGAGTTACGAAGTGAACATGAGTGAGCTGCCAGCAGCTGTCGTTCCGGGTACGCGGTGGTACCATATCGCTATCACTCCCGATCGTAAATTATACGTTGACGGAATTCTGATTTCGGGAGCTTCCTTATCTGGAGGACATGGAAAACAAGGAACCTTTATAGGAGCTAACAATAATTCTTCAGGGGAAATGATCAATCACTTCTCTGGATGGATCGAAGAAGTGCGAATTTGGAACAAAGGACTAACACAGAACCAGATCAGGTTCATGATGAACCAGCGACTGATCAACAACGGGGCTGAAATGGGAGAACAGATCCCGATGCCTGTGCCTGAAGGCTTAACCTATTCAGACCTGGCCGGGTACTACAGGCTGATCTCTAAAGATCCGGATCCAGCAAACCTGGTGAGCTTTGAGGCGACCCTGATGCCGAGCTTTGGGGAAACCCCTGATCTAGCCATAAATCCCGTACCGGGAAGATTGTATAACATGACCACCAACCAACAGAACACGGCACCCCTGCCTTACTTCTCTGCAATTGATGGACAGACCTGGGAAACTGACGACACCTGGCTACGACCTGACGTATGGGATCCACCAAATAGTACAGGAGTCACAGAAGACCCAATCGACTGGAACATTGCCATCACCAGGCATCACATTGACTCAGGCAATAAAGACATTACATTGCTTGGGCTCAAATCTGAAATTGAAAGTAAATTGATAACCATGGCTAATCCTTCAGGATCCATGGACGAGACCAACAGTGGACAATTGATGCGCGTGACACATTACCTGCTATTGAACGGAAATATGGATCTGGTGGGTGAATCTCAATTACTTCAGGACGAAGGAAGTATCCTTGCCGAGGAAAGTGCCGGATGGCTGGAACGCGACCAGCAGGGTAAAATGCTTAGCTTCAACTATAACTACTGGTCCAGCCCGGTAAGTGCCCAGGGGGCAGCCAATAATGCTGATTATTCAGTTAGTCAGGTGCTGTTGGATGGGACAAATTCAGCATCTCCTCAGACTATTAAATATGATGACCGCTATCACATCGCTGATAACGGTAAAACAACCCCAATAACCATCAGTAACTACTGGATATGGAAATTCCTGGGAACTGCAGATATTTATGAAGAGTGGTTCCATATTGGTTCTACAGGAACCCTGGCTACAGGGGAAGGTTACACCATGAAAGGGACAGATGGAACAGTAGGCATAAATGATCAGCAAAACTATGTTTTCAAAGGAAAGCCTCATAATGGAGATTTTACCAGAGCTGTTAGCCAAAATCAAAATTATCTCGTTGGAAATCCTTATCCTTCAGCCATTGATGCAAAAGAATTTATCCTGGATAATATGAAGAATGTGACCGGTGGTCGAAACACCAGCAATATCTTTAATGGTGCAATTTATTACTGGGATCATTTTGCCGGAAGGACCCATTATCTCGAACGCTACATAGGTGGGTATGCCACCTGGACACTAGCCGGAGGGGTCGTTGCCATATCTAATGATGAAAGGATTAACGCCAATGATCAAGAAGGGACAAAAGCCCCTGGGCAATATGTACCGGTGGCACAAGGTTTCTTTGTCAATACAGTTCTTGATTCTGCAATTACTGCTGCAACCGGTATTAGTGTGTCTGGCGGCCCCATAGAATTCAAAAACCGACAAAGAATATATAAAAGAGAATTTGAAAAAGATGATGATGATCCTATTTCCGTTTTCCACACACAGGAGAAGAAAGATGCAAAAGCATCTACCTCTCAAACTACTTCAAAACAGGCTTCCGAAGACAACCGACAAAAGATCTGGCTGAAATTCAAATCTCCTATGGGATATCACCGGCAGCTGCTGGTAACAGCTGACCCTACTACTTCCAGCGGCTTTGATCTGGGATACGATGCGCCGATGATAGAAGATAATGCAGAAGATATGTACTGGTACTTTAGCAACTATGAATTTGTGATCCAGGCAGTAGAAGATTTCAATGTAGACCGGGAATTAGACCTGGGAATGAAAGTGCATGAAGAGGGCGAGATAACCATTAGCATTGATGAACTGAAAAACATTCCAGATGATCTGGAGATCTTCCTCAAAGACAGTCTTCTCCAGGTAAATCACGATCTTAGGAAAACAGCTTACAAAGCGACCTCTGACACCGGTACTTTTCATAACCGCTTCAAAGTGATCTTTAAAGATCCCACAGCTGTGGTTGTGGAAGAACCTGAAGTAGAAGTACCCGAAGAAGGAGAGTTTGAGATCCTCTACGTGACCGGCAGCAGGGAGATCCTTGTGAAAAATCCGGAGTTAGTTAATATCGAAAGGATCTACCTCAACAACATGCTTGGCCAACAGCTTCATGTTTATTATGACATTCCTGCCGAAAAAGAGGTCAGGTTACCGGTGAAAAGGTTTAGTTCGGGAGTGTATATTGTGAAGGTTCATTCTGAAAAAGGAATTAGAACGAAGAAGGTCATTCTCGAATAGCGTGGTTACATAATCAAAGTGAGTTCAGGCCCGGAAATTCCGGGCCTGAACTTTTTAAAAAAGGGAATTAATTTACATTTTTTTGTCAGATATATCTCCCTCACTCCCCGTCATTTACACTTAATCCATTATTTCATTCATTTCAACGAAATACCTTATTAATTTGGAGTTAAAACCCTAAAATTGAGGTTAAAAAGATGTTAACTTAGATGGAAATGACTGCCTATGGGTAAAACTACTCAAATTGTGAAGACCTACGGATTGGTTTTCGCATTTTTCTCTTTTTTATTATTAAGCGCCTCAACTCCTACCCCTACCAAACCTATAATAGCAGAGAAAGAATCTAAAGAAATAGCTGTTGCTAAAGGTGTAACAGTGATAACCTCGACTACGGATATTTACGTATTCGCCTCTACACCTACACCCATTTATGGAGAGATTGCTTGTATATTCTCTGCACCAGGAGAGATCACTGAAACTACTAGTTATGACGGTACCGGAAATTGTTCTGCAGTTCTGGGCTACATTGGAACCGCAACCGCGGTTGGATGTGATGAGTTAACAGCCAAACCATTTGTTAATGACGTTCAAATAGATCCATCGGTTTTTGAATTTCCTCTGGACACGACTGTCGTAGAATGGAGGGCCGAAGACCCTCTGACCGGAGTTATCATTAAAGATAATCAGCTTGTTATCATTAATGACGATGAAGCTCCTACTGTTCTAACGCAACCTTTTACTGTTGAATTAGATGATTCAGGATCCGCTTCCATCTTACCATCTGATGTGGACAATGGATCTTACGACAACTGTGCCATCGACAGCTATAGCTTAAATAACTCTACCTTCAGCTGCTCCGATATAGGATATCCCGTAACTGTCCAGTTGACTGTTACTGATAAATCCGGAAATTCAAATTCCGCACCAGCCACCGTAACGGTAGTAGATAACGCTGCTCCAACTGTCATTACTCATTCAGTCACTGTACCATTGGGTGCAGATGGAACGGCAACCATTACTCCAGACCAGGTCGATAACGGATCGTATGACAACTGTGGAATCTCCTCCAAAATTTTGAACATCAACAATTTCAGTTGTATAAATGTGGGAGCCCCCGTCACCGTAGAATTGACGGCTACCGATGCCTCTGGAAATTCTGATTCCAAACCGGCAACGGTAACCCTCGTAGACAATGCAGTACCCTCTGTGCTGACTAAAAACATTACTGTCCAACTGGATGCTAACGGAAATGCCAGCATTGCTGAAAATGCTGTTGACAATGGATCTTCAGACAACGACACATGCGGAACCCTTTCCTTTGATACTGATGTGACTACCTTCACTTGTGAGGACTTGGGAGACAATACCGTCAACCTTACTGTAACGGATGCCTCAGGAAATTCTGATTTTGCCCCGGCTGTCGTCACTGTTGAAGATAATATCCCTCCCAATGTTGTTACCAAGGATATATCAGTCCAACTAGATGCAAACGGAACTGCCAGCATCACAGCTGCGGATATTGACAATGGATCTACAGATGCCTGTGGGATCATTTCCAGAACCCTTGATGTGAGTTCTTTTGATTGCAACGATATTGGAGCCAACACCGTTACACTCAACGTTACTGATATCAACGGACAAGTGGCTACCGGAACTGCTACGGTCACCGTGGAGGACAATGTAGCTCCTACTGTGGTTACGGAGGATATAACAGTTCAACTGGATGCTTCAGGTAATGCCACAATTACAACTGCACAAATTGATAACGGCTCTTCTGACGCCTGTGGGATCGCCAGCATGTCTCTCGATAAAACCACCTTTGACTGTACAAATATAGGACCTAACCCTGTTACCCTTACCGTTACTGATGTCAATGGAAAAACAGCAACCGGAACAGCAACCGTAACCGTAGAAGACAATGTTGCTCCCAGTGTGGTTACGCAGAATATAACAGTCCTATTAAATTCAGCTGGAAATGCCTCAATCACTGCTGCTCAAGTAGACGATGGCTCCTCTGATACCTGTGGCATCGCCAGCATTTCTCTCGATAAAACCAGCTTTGACTGTACAAATATCGGAGCTAACTCTGTTACCCTTACCGTTACTGATGTTAATGGAAAAACAGCTACCGGAACAGCTACCGTAACCGTAGAAGACAATACATATCCTACTCTTACCACTCCTTTAGATATTACCAACGCGAAAACAAATGATGACAGTACAGGAAATTGCGGAACTACGGTCAACCTTGGTACACCGTCTGTAGCGGACAACTGCGGAGTATTTACTGTAAAGGCTTTTGTTTCCGGGAGTGAAATTGATCCCCAGACCTATTCTTTTCCAATCGGTACAACAGAAGTCATGTGGGTCGTCACAGATAACCACAACAATTCAAATTCTGAATCTCAGTTCGTGACTATTGTAGATAATGAACTTCCTCAGATCACTGCGCCAGGTAAAGTGACTGTAGATACCGATACCGCTTCCTGTTCAGCCACAGGTGTCGTATTGGGAAATGCTACAGCTACAGATAATTGTACTTCCAGTGCCAATATCAGCATTACTAACAATGCTCCAACCTCTTTCCCTCTCGGAAATACCACCGTAACCTGGAGAGCTGAAGATGAAGCAGGGAATTACACTGAGGCTTTTCAGACTGTTACTGTAGAAGATAATGAGATACCCACTATAACGGCTC
>CAZNFK010000033.1:0-15149 GCA_964572365.1 uncultured Flavobacteriaceae bacterium
CACCTGGCCATCTATAAGAAAACAGGGTTAGTGACATTTCACGGGCCGGTTGCTGTGTCTACCTGGAACCCGTTCGCTTATTCCCATCTTAAAAAGCTGCTTTTCGAGGGGGAGGCTGTTCTTTACCAGAACCCTTCAGACAAAGGAACGGAACTCACCCAAACCAAAAATAGAATCAGAACAATCACCCCGGGAACTGCAAAAGGCGAACTTTTAGGCGGAAATCTCTCGGTTCTTACGGGATTAATGGGAACAGACTACTTTCCGAAGAACTGGGAAGGAAAGATCCTGTACCTGGAAGATATTGGTGAGAAGATCTATGCTGTTGACCGGATGATGTCACAGTTGCAACTGGGAGGTGTGCTCAAAAACATTTCAGGCTTTGTGTTTGGAAAATGCAGTGATTGTGATCCCGGCGGAAGTGGTTATGGCTCACTTACCCTTGAGGAGGTGATCGATCATTACATAAAACCCTTGGGAATTCCGGCTTTTTCGGGAGCGATGATAGGTCATATAGATGATAATGCTACCATACCAAACGGGATCAAGGCCGAAATAAATGCAGAAAGAGGAACTATCGAGTTATTAGAGCCTGCGGTAAAATAAGTTAGGAGGCTTGAGGCGCATTGTTCAGGGTAACACGGTCTAATTCCGCAGACAATTCTTACTTTTATAAAAAATTAAAGGGGTGGAAAAACAGGATCTCATTAAGACCATTTCGGAAGGATACCGCTCTAAAGGGGATCATATCTACCTGGGAGCAGCCGTTTATAAGGGAGAAATTTTACCGGAAGCTGCTGTTAAAATTCCGCTGAAGACCATGAATCGGCACGGCCTTATCGCCGGTGCTACAGGAACCGGTAAGTCCAAAACCCTACAGATCCTTGCCGAAAACCTGTCTCAAAAAGGAGTACCTGTTTTACTTATGGATGTTAAAGGCGACCTCAGCGGTTTAGCGAAACCTTCGGCAGGAGAAGCCTTCATCCAGGAGCGACATGAAAAACTGAAATTTCCGTTTCAACCTCAAGCGTCTCCCGTTGAGATATTGAGCCTTTCAGAACAAGGTGGTGTGCGACTAAGAGCGACGGTGAGTGAATTTGGACCGGTACTACTCTCAAGAATACTTGATCTTTCTCCTGCTCAAAGCGGGATCCTGGCAGTGATCTTCAAATATTGCGACGACAATCATCTTCCTTTGCTTGACCTGAAGGACCTGAAAAAGATCCTGCAATTCGCCACCGAAGAAGGCAAAGAAGAATTTGAAAAGACTTACGGCCGAATTTCATCGGCATCTACAGGAGCTATTCTTCGAAAAATTGTAGCGCTCGAACAGCAAGGTGCAGATCTTTTTTTCGGAGAGCGATCTTTTGAGGTGGAAGACCTGGTGAGAAAAAATAAAGAAGGCCGGGGATATATAAATATTCTTAGGCTTACCGATATTCAGGATAAACCCAAACTATTTTCAACCTTCATGTTAAGCCTGCTGGCCGAGATCTACAATACCTTCCCGGAAAAAGGCGATAGTGACAAGCCTGAACTGGTGCTGTTCATAGATGAAGCTCATTTGATCTTTCAAGAGGCTTCTCCTGTTCTGCAGGATCAGATAGAGAGCATTGTGAAATTAATTCGCTCCAAGGGAGTGGGTATTTATTTCGTTACTCAAAACCCGGAAGACGTACCGGCAGAAGTACTGGGCCAGCTCGGCCTCAAAATCCAACACGCGTTAAGAGCATTTACTGCAAAAGATCGTAAAGCCATAAAGCTTGCTGCTGAAAATTATCCGCTTTCCAAATTTTATGATACCAAAACAGAGATAACCTCGTTAGGAATTGGGGAAGCATTAGTGACCGCCCTGGATGAAAAAGGAAGACCCACACCTCTTGTAGCCACACACCTTAGGGCTCCAATGAGTCGAATGGATATTCTTAGCGAATCCGAACTGCGGGAACTAATTGATTCTTCTCAACTCAAAGAAAAGTACAATTCGACAGTAGATCGCGAAAGTGCCTACGAGATCCTTACCGCCAAGATAGACCGGGCCGACGCTGAAAAGGCGAGAAAAAATGCAGAAGCCCAAAGAAAAAAAGTGGAAAGAACCCATTCCAGAAGAAGTTCAACAGCAACAGGACCACTTGTAAAAGTCCTTACAAGCGCAACTTTTATTCGTGGGGTAATGGGTGTCCTCAATAAACTATTAAAGTAAATTTTTATTAAATCATGAGAAAAAGTCTCCTTCTATTTTTATTACTAACTGCAGGAATCTACAGCTCCTGTGAAAAAGAGCAAGATCCATTTCTTATTAGTGCCAACAGCGTGGGACACCTTACCAAGGAAGTGCAGATAAAAGATCTGGATTCAGTTTTTGCAAAAGATTCCATTGTAAAACAGGTGAATGAAGGCGAACTGTATAAAACGAACAACGAAATAGAAGTCTATGATAAAAAGGGAAAGAAGATGCTGCTTCTGGAACCGGTGCAGGCTTTTGATTCTACCAGTACGGTAGGTTTCGTCCAGGTCCTGGATCCCAGATTTAAAACCGCCAAGGGATTAAATACCGAAAGTACTTTTAAGGATATTGTGGAAAATTACAATATTTCAAGAATAGAGAATACCCTTAGCGCGGCAGTTATTTTTATTGATGATCTAAACATTTATGTTACCATAGATAAGAAACAATTACCTGCCGATCTTCGGTATGACACCCAAAAACGGATACAGGCTTCCCAAATTCCCGATGCGGCAAAGATCAAGTATTTCATGATCGATTGGGACTAATTAAACTAGAAAGTAATTTTATGGCAGAGGAAAATCTCACCCGTCTCAATAAATACTTAAGCGAAGTAGGATATTGTTCCCGCAGAAAAGCCGATGTGCTTATTGAACAGGGCAGAGTGACAATAAACGGGGTTGTACCCGAAATGGGAACGAAGGTATCACCGGGAGATGAAGTGAGAGTCAACGGCGAACTTATAGTTCCTCCTAAAAAAGATAATGTATACCTCGCTTTTAATAAGCCAATCGGGATTGTTTGCACCACCAATCCAAAAGAAAAGAAGAATATAGTTGATTATATCAATTACCCCACCCGCATCTTTCCTATCGGCCGCCTGGATAAACCCAGCGAAGGACTTATTTTAATGACCGACGATGGGGACATCGTGAACAAGATCCTTAGAGCAAGAAACAATCATGAGAAAGAATATTTTGTAACTGTAGATCGAAACCTTACACAGGACTTTATTGAAAGAATGAGCAACGGAATTCCCATTCTTGATACAGTGACCAGGAAATGTGAGGTTGAACAATTGACCAGAAATACCTTCCGGATTGTTCTCACCCAGGGCTTAAACCGGCAGATCCGCAGAATGTGTGAATACCTGGGTTACGAAGTGGTAAAATTAAAAAGGGTAAGGATCATGAATATTCCGCTTGATGTACCGGTTGGACAGTATCGTAAAATTACTGCGGAAGAAATGGCTGAACTGAACAGGCTGTTGAGCGAATCGACAAAAACCGAAGAAGGCTCCCTTTTAGGTGAAAATCCTGAAAAGGAAAAGAGATCACCTTCTAAAATCGGGATGAAAAAAGATCATACTAAAGACAAAAAAAGCGACAGATCTCTTTCCAAAAAGAAAGATTTTAAAAGAATCAATCGGAAAAAGGGAGAATCTTAACAGAGAATTAAGCTGTTTTTTTGGCATATCTGCTTATTTTTAAGAAAAAAGTTATGCCAGATAATCGAATTAAGAACGAAGATCAATACGAATCTCTTAGAGACAAAGGTGCCAGTAAAGAAAAAGCGGCCCGAATTGCCAACACTTCCAATTCCGGTAAAAAAGGAGGAAATTCTTCAAAGTATGAAGATCGCAGCAAGGAAGAGCTGTATAAAAAAGCCAAAGAAGTAGGCATTGAAGGACGTTCAAAAATGAGCAAAAAAGAACTTATTAACGCATTACGCAATCATTGATATATGGCAAACGTCAACCCCTTTCACCTGGCCATTCCCGTGAACGATCTTGAACAAGCCAGGACCTTTTACCGCGATGTATTGGGCTGCGAAGAAGGCAGAAGCAGCGACCATTGGGTAGATTTCAACTTCTTCGGCCACCAGCTGGTCATCCACTACAAAGAACCTTCAGAAGAGATAACCGCTGCAAGTAATCCTGTAGACGGAAAAGATGTGCCCATTCCTCATTTTGGAGTGGTGCTTGACTGGGATACATTTCAGAAGTTTTCTGATGAACTCGAAAATAAACAGATCTCCTTCGTAATCGAACCTTATATAAGATTTGAAGGAAAAGTCGGAGAGCAGGCAACCATGTTCTTTAAAGATCCAAGTGGCAATGCACTGGAGTTTAAAGCATTTAAAAACATGGACCAGCTGTTTGCTAAATAACAGCCATAAATTGAATAAATGAACAGATTAAAACCGTCTTTAGTACGTCAGCTTTTCGTATTACTCCTAATTCTATTCTTACTGGTTTTAATTTTCAAGGAGATCACACCTTACTTATCCGGGGTGCTGGGAGCAATTACCTTGCATGTTGTCTTGAGAAAATGGATGGACAGGCTGGTGGAGAAAGGATGGAAACCTGTGGTAGCCGCTTCTTTTCTTATGTTTCTGTCGTTCATTGGAATCCTGGTTCCCATTACTCTTACCGTCATCATGCTGACCTCCAAAATAGGGAAAGCGGTAGCAAATTCAGAAAAGGTACTGCAGGCTGTCAAACAGCAGGTCAATGAAGCCGAAACTTATGTTGGTTACGATCTTAGCCAAAGCATAGATTCTTCCCGGGTAGCCAACTGGCTTAGCAATAATTTACAGTCCCTGGGCGCAGGTACTTTCAATGCCTTCATCGCCATAAGTATCATGTATTTCATGTTGTACTATATGCTTATACACCGTGATGAGCTCAAAAAACTAATGATCTCCTATATTCCCCTGGGAGAGGAAAATCTCAGGGTTATTGGTGTTGAAGGGGATGAAATGGTGAAGTCAAACGCTCTTGGGATTCCGTTAGTGGCATTTTTCCAGGGCCTGGTAGCCCTTATTGGATACCTTATCGTAGGAGTACCCGACCCTCTTTTCTGGTTTGTGATCACGGCCATAGGTGCGATGATCCCTTTTATTGGAACGGCCGTTGGTGTAGTACCGGTTACCATCTTGTTGTTTTCCCAGAATATGGAATGGCAGGCTATTTTCATTTTGATCTACGGCTTTGTCATTGTTGGAATAACCGATAATATTTTAAGACTTTATATCCTTAACCGCCTCGCCAGTGTTCACCCTCTTATCACCCTCTTTGGAGTGATCGTAGGGGTTCCGCTTTTTGGCTTTATAGGATTAATATTTGGCCCCCTATTAGTTTCGCTGTTTTTGCTTATCTTAAAGATATACAAACACGAATACGGAAAAACTGAAGATAAAATTTAAAATTACTGCTATGTTAGAAAATGTAAAAAAGAAGATCGATGAAGAGTATGTAAACTCAGAAGTTTCCAAGATCGAGAATGGAGACCTGAATATGGTCATGAAGAACAAAGAAAAAATCGATAAAAAATTCGCAGGAAATGGGCTTAAGAAATATGCTGAAATGGGAAAAGTGATGTTCGGGATGCTAAAGGACTATAAAAAGGGAGACTTCAAAGAGGTACCCTGGTTTACCATAGCCGCAGTGGTCTTTGCCATGTTATACATCTTTAATCCTCTCGACATCGTACCCGACTTTATTCCGGGGCTGGGTTATGTAGATGATTTTGCCATCTTCACAATTGTTCTCAGGTTTATTGAAACAGATATGCACTCATATCTTGACTGGAAGATAGACAGGGCTAAAGCCTAATATCGAATCTTAAAGAGTATCCTTTTTCACCCTGTGCATTTCACGGGCCAGGAGGGTATTTTTAAGGAGCATGGCGATAGTCATTGGTCCTACTCCGCCGGGAACCGGGGTGATGAAAGACGCTTTTTTGCTTACGTTCTCAAAATCCACATCTCCTTCAAGACGATAACCTCTTGGACGGCTTTCATCCTCTACGCGGGTTATTCCCACGTCTATGATGACTGCATCGTCCTTGACCATTTCAGCTTTCAGGAAACCGGGATTTCCAAGAGCGGTAATAATGATATCTGCCTGGGAGGTGATCTGGGTAATGTTCTTGGTATGACTATGGGTCAAAGTCACTGTTGAGTTCCCGGGAAAACCTTTTCTTCCCATGAGGATGCTCATAGGTCTTCCTACAATATGGCTTCTACCAATCACTACGGTGTGCTTGCCTTCGGTTTCCACCTTATATCGCTCCAGGAGCTCAAGAATCCCAAAGGGCGTGGCCGGAATAAAACTGGTCATATCCAGTGCCATTTTTCCGAAGTTAGTAGGATGGAACCCGTCAACGTCCTTATCGGGATCAACGGTTAAAAGTACCTTCTGAGTATCTATTTGTTTGGGTAACGGAAGCTGCACAATAAAACCGTCAATATCATCATTTTCGTTAAGCTCCTTTATCTTTTTCAGCAACTCCAGTTCGCTCGTTGTACCGGGCATTCTTATTAAAGTAGATTCGAATCCTACCCGTTCACAAGCTTTTACTTTGCTGGCTACATAGGTGAGACTGGCGCCATCGTTCCCCACTATGATAGCGGCAAGGTGAGGCACCTTTTCCCCGCGGTCTTTGATTTTCTGAACTTCTTCAGTAATCTCATCTTTGATCTGATTACTCACTTTTTTACCGTCGAGGATTGTCATAATTGTAATTTATAAATAGTTAGCAGTAACAGTATATAGCTCCACCAGTATTGAATTAAAAAATAATTCAATACCAAATTTATGTGGATTATTTACTTCATATTCTTCATCATCTGCATCATCTTGCGGCCACCGCCACCCTGCATCATTTTCATCATCTTGCTCATCTGGTTGAACTGCTTCAGCAATTGATTTACCTGCTGCACAGAGGTACCAGAACCCTTCCCGATACGCTTTTTTCTGCTGGCGTTGATCATGGAAGGTTTAGATCTCTCTTCCGGGGTCATGGAATGAATGATCGCCTCAATATGTTTGAAGGCGTCATCGTCAATATCCACATCTTTCAACATTTTTCCAGCTCCCGGGATCATGCCCATAAGGTCTTTCATCGACCCCATCTTTTTGATCTGTTGAAGCTGATTCAGGAAATCATCAAATCCAAATTCATTTTTGGCGATCTTCTTCTGAAGCTTTCTTGCTTCCTCCTCGTCATACTGTTCCTGCGCCCTTTCAACAAGTGACACCACATCTCCCATTCCAAGGATACGATCGGCCATACGGGAAGGATAGAAAACATCAATGGCATCCATCTTTTCACCCGTACCAATGAATTTGATAGGTTTATTGACAACAGATTTTATCGAAATAGCAGCACCTCCACGAGTATCCCCATCAAGTTTGGTAAGGATCACCCCGTCAAAGTTCAGTCTTTCATTAAAGGCTTTTGCCGTATTCACGGCGTCCTGACCCGTCATGGAGTCAACCACAAACAGGGTTTCCTGCGGTTCAATAGCTTTATGAATGTTAGCGATCTCGGTCATCATCGCCTCATCAATAGCCAAACGACCGGCGGTATCTATGATCACCACATTGTGACCGTTAGCCTTGGCGTGAGCGATCGCAGCTTTTGAGATAGCAACAGGATCCTGGTTCCCTTCATCGCTGAAGACCTCAACCCCGATCTGCTCTCCTACCACGTGCAACTGGTTGATCGCAGCGGGACGATACACATCACAGGCTACCAATAACGGATTTTTGGATTTCTTTGTTTTAAGATAGTTCGCGAGTTTACCCGAAAATGTGGTTTTACCACTACCCTGCAATCCGGACATGAGGATGACAGAAGGATTTCCTGAAAGGTTGATCCCTTCGGCCTCCCCTCCCATCAACTGGGTGAGTTCATCCTTCACCAACTTCACCATCATCTGCCCCGGTTTAAGGGCGGTAAGAACGTTCTGGCCCAGGGCCTTTTCCTTTACCGTACTGGTGAACTCTTTGGCAATTTTATAGTTAACATCGGCATCTACCAATGCACGTCTCACCTCCTTCAGGGTTTCGGCAACGTTCACCTCGGTGATCTGGCCATGTCCTTTGAGGACGTGTAAAGCACTATCTAACTTATCGCTTAAACTATCAAACATAATCTCTCTGTTTATTAAGTACTGCCGCGAACGGCAGTTGCAAATTTAATGAATTGAGCCTGAAGTGAAAACTTTCCACTTCACATCTGCTTTAAAAATTCAATATTTCTTCGGAAATTTCTTCTAAAAGATTTTTCCTGCAGCGGTGTTAAAAATGCCATTTTCGACACCCGTTGTATTTTTAACGTTTAACTTCATCCCTCAATCCTCGTTCTTCACTGCCTCTCCGATCTTGATACATTTTCCATTCGCTCCCGCTCCTGGAAATCACCTGTCCGACCAGCAGGCGGACTCGACCTGACGGCCAGCTCTATCTTCGTACTTCGATCTACATCCTTTCCGGCACCTGAATTCCAAGTAAGCCAAAAGATGATTTGATCACCTCACCAACAGATCTGGACAACTGTACCCTGAATTTCTTTTCGGTTTCATCCTCGGTACCAAGAATGGTCACATTTTGATAGAAACTGTTGAATTCCTTCACCAGCTCATAGGTGTAATTGGCGATCAATGCGGGACTGTGATTTTCGGCAGCCAAGACCACTGTTTCGGGGTATAACTGAAGCTGTTTAATCAGTTCTTTTTCCTTGTCGTTCAGCTTATATTTTCCAATCGGCTGGCTGTAGTCAAAATCGGCTTTTCGAAGGATAGACTGAATTCGGGCATAGGTATACTGAATAAACGGACCTGTATTCCCCTGGAAATCTACAGATTCTTCAGGGTTAAATAGTATCCTTTTTCGAGGATCCACCTTCAGAATATAATATTTTAAAGCTCCAAGACCAATGATCCTGTATAACTCCTGTTTTTCTTCTTCAGAATAACCATCCAGTTTTCCAAGTTCTTCAGAAATATCTTTGGCTGTCTTTACCATTTCCTCGATAAGGTCATCTGCGTCTACCACAGTCCCTTCACGACTTTTCATTTTACCCGATGGCAGATCTACCATTCCGTAGCTAAGGTGGTACAGGTTCTCTGCCCAGTCATAGCCCAGTTTTTTCAGGATCAAAAACAGCACTTTAAAGTGGTAATCCTGTTCGTTCCCCACGGTATAGACCATGCCGTCAATATGGAAATCTTTCACCCGCTGAATGGCCGTGCCAATATCCTGGGTCATGTAAACGGCGGTACCGTCACTTCTAAGAACGATCTTTTCATCAAGGCCTTCATCTGTAAGGTCGATCCACACGCTGCCATCATCTTTGCGGTAAAAAACCCCTTTTTCAAGCCCTTCGGCTACCACATCTTTTCCCAGTAAATAGGTTTCACTCTCGTAATAGTTCTTATCAAAATCGACTCCCAGCTTGTGATAGGTCTCCTCAAAGCCGTCATACACCCACTGGTTCATGGTCTTCCAAAGCGCAACCACTTCTTCATCTCCCGCTTCCCATTTCCGCAACATCTCCTGGGCATCTTTCAAAATGGGGGCTTCGGCCTTTGCCTCTTCTTCAGATTTTCCCTGGGCCATGATGTAAGAAACTTCCTCTTTGTAAGCCTTGTCAAATTTTACATAAAAATTTCCAACAAGTTTATCTCCTTTAAGTCCCGAGGTTTCGGGGGTTTCTCCATGGCCAAAACGCTGCCAGGCAAGCATAGACTTACAAATATGGATTCCCCTATCGTTTATGATCTGGGTTTTATAAACCTTGTTTCCTGCAGCCTCTAAAATTTCAGATACAGAATACCCTAAAAGGTTATTTCTAATATGCCCTAAATGAAGAGGTTTGTTGGTGTTTGGCGAAGAATACTCTACCATAATAGTGTGGTCTCCTTCTGCCACTCGTCCAAATTCAGGATCATCTTTCATGCTTCGGAAGAAATCCAGGTAATATTCATCTGCAAGGACAATGTTCAAAAATCCCTGCACCACATTGAATTTTTCGATTTCCGGGTTATTTTCCACCAGGTATTCCCCGATAGACTCCCCCAGTTTCACCGGATTG
Source organism: uncultured Flavobacteriaceae bacterium (assembly GCA_964572365.1). Classification (GTDB taxonomy): domain Bacteria; phylum Bacteroidota; class Bacteroidia; order Flavobacteriales; family Flavobacteriaceae; genus Salinimicrobium. Next base: position 10,111 of record CAZNFK010000033.1, read on the forward strand.
GTCTTCACCTGCCTAAGCATGGGGAAGGTCACCAGGGTGATATCTCCTTCAAAATCTTTGCGAGTAGCCTGAAATTCTACATTTTCCAGCTCTACATTGTAAATATTCTTAACTGCCTCTTTTACCTGATCTGAAAGTACCTTTTGAACACTCATTCTATAATTGGATTTGTTACCTGTTTTTTTCCGTAGGAAACCGCAAAGATAACAGAAAAATAAGCTTCGTTAAAGGGTTTGGCCGCAAATGCTTATCTTTATAAAAAAAGAAAATGCTACTGAATCTTTCGCATGAACTGCCTAAAAAACAAGAGCTAATTTCGGCTGAAGTCGGCAAACCCTTCAGCCTGGAAGAACGGAAGAAACTCGACGGAATAAGCCTTACCGAAATTCCGGTTACTGCGGCCAGCATCGACCTTTACAACCTAATGGTGTTACATGAAGCCCAGATCTTTTGCAGCATCGAAATGCGACCAAAGGGAGTAATCATCAGTTTCAGGGCCAAAACCGATATGTATTCCCTGGTGATCCCTTTTTATAAACTGAAGATCTACAAAGGTCGGGCCGAAGAATATTCCTTTTATAAGGACCATTATTTTATCAAGATATGGGCGGGCGCCGGCCAGGCCGAAACTCATGCCTTTGTGAAAAAGGTGAAGAATTATCAGGCAGACACTGCGCATCCGCGAATCGAGGACATGCTATAATCACCCTAAGAAAGGGCAAAAAAAAGCCCCTTTTTCAAGGGGCTAAATGATTTATTTTTTAGGAAGGAAAACTTCCGCAAGCATACATCTCGCACTGCCTCCACCACAGGTCTCTATGGTTGTAAGATCACTGCTCAATATCTCGCAGTGTTTTTCAATGGCCGCCACCTGTACTGGCACCAGGCTTTTGCGGGCAGACTCGCTCATAACGAGATATTTCTTCCCGTCTTTTCCGGCTACCTGCAGCATATTCCCGGCATAATGATGCATTTGTGCTTCGGTGATCTCGATGATCTCTTTTCCATCGGATTTTAGATGCCTAATCACATTTTTCCGCTCCTTAGGATCATCGATAGAATCAAGGCAGATGACCGCAAAATTCTCTGCCAGGCACATCATGACATTTGTGTGATAGATAGGCATTCTTTTTCCGCCTACATCCTGAAAAGCATTAAAGATCACAGGGGTAAACTCCAGGTCTTCACAAAACTCGATCAACAACTCCTCACTGGCCCTGGGTGATAAGGCACAATATGCTTTTTCATTTACCCGGTCCAGGATCATGCTTCCTGTAGACTCCAGAAAAAGCTCCTCTTCTTCGGCACTGGTATAATCAATTACATTATCGATTCGAAAACCTTCTTCCTCGATCTTCTCAAATATCTCAGCGCGGCGTTCCCTTCTGCGGTTTACCGCGAAAAGCGGATAAAGCACAGCTGTAGCGTCTTCATGAAACGTAACCCAGTTGTTGGGAAAGATAGAATCGGGCGTATCGAGTTTCTCATCATCATCAACCACGATCACGTTCACTCCCACTCCACGAAGTTTTTCAACGAAAGCATCGAATTCTTCCTGGGCTTTCTTATTGATCTTCTCATTCTCGAGCTGAAGCCCTTCCTGAAAGTAATTATTTACCGCTGTTTGTTCGTTCATACGGAACGCCACCGGGCGCACCATTAATAAAGTATCTGTAATTTGTCTCATTTATTGGTTTTTCAATCCCTTATAAGGGGAAGGGTTGAACATCTTAATAATCCTTCCTGCTTGGCAATTTCGGCATAGGGAACTTCCTCAACTGTGATTCCCTTTTCACGCAACCAGGTATTAAGACGTGTAAAATTCTTTTCGGAGATCACCACATCTTCAGAAATTGAAAAGACATTGGAATTCATATTGTACATTTCTTCCCGGGTGATCTCAAATACGTTTTCTTTTCCGAAGAAATTCACCAGCCATTCATACTCCTCCTCATTTAAAAAGCCTCCTTTGTAGATAATGGCTTTATCCTTTCCAACCGGCTGAAAACAGCAATCCAAATGCAGCGCATTATCGCGTGGTTCTGTATTTGATTTTCTCAAATTGAAAGATTTCACTGTTTTACCAGGAAACAATTCCTTCAAATATTCTACCGCTTTTAAGTTAGTGCGAGCTGTAATGAAATCGGGATAATCTTTCCCGTAGTAAGTCCCCACAAAAAGATGATCGTTGTGCAGCATCACATCTCCTCCTTCTACGTGTGCGTCTTCGGGCAATTTGATGACCTTATCTGCATCTATTTTCTCCAGAACATGCGAGATCGCATCGATCTCCTGTTCCCTGTCTGGCAAAATATTGGCTTTTATAAATTTATCGTCGATCACAAAACCAATATCCCTTGTGAAGATCTGATTGTAATCTTTAATAACTTTTGGCCGAAAAACCTCCACGTCATATTTTTCCAAAACCTTTTTGACAGCATCCATTTCCCTGATCATATCCTCTTCTTTAGGATAAGTTCCGGCTTTAATATGCTCGACAGATTTAGGGTCGTATGCTTCAGAAAGGTCGGGTGCCCCCCCTGTGCTTTCTGCCGTTCCCAGCACTACCGCCCTTAAGCGGGAGGTCTCGTTTTTAACGTTCAGTTTCATTTTGCCAAAATTTCTGCAAATATAGTAAATGCCTTGTATCTGACTATGAGCAGACAAGGAAAGTAAGGTATTAGCATAAAGGATTTTTTATCATTTTTCTAACTTCTTCTAACTTGATTCTTTTCATATATTAGCAATAGCCTCAAAGGTTTGATAATTTGGTATACCTGAAGTTTCTCAAGATCATATTTCTCACCGCATTTTTTATGACATGCATCCAAGCGTGTACAAAAGCTGTGCCTGCATCTCAAGGTTCGGCACCCGTTCATGTACGTAAGACAGAAAAGGGGTACGTGCTAATTAGAAATAATCAACCTTTCCTTATCAAAGGGGCTGCGGGGAATTCCCATATGCAGGAATTGAAAGAGGCTGGCGGCAATACCATTCGACTGTACGACACCATAGACCTGAAAAAAAATCTTGATGCAGCGAACGAACTTGATCTTGCGGTAATCGTAGATATCCCGTTACCCAAATACGGTGATGGCTCGCATTTCTATGAAAAGGATCTAACCTCTGCTAAAATGAAGATCGAGAACCTGGTTTCGAGATTCAAGGATCATCCCGCTTTACTTTACTGGAACGTGGGCAATGAGTTGTATTACCCTACTTTTCACGTTCCTACTCCATTCTTTGACAGCTTCAATTCTTTGGTTGATCTTGTAAAGCAAACAGACCCAAACCACCCTGTAAGCACGGCGATAATTGGCGGAAACCGAAGAAGGCTGGCCAGTGTGGTGATGAAAAGTCCGCAGCTTGACCTCATCTCCATAAATTCCTTCGGAAACCTGACCGAGCTCAAAGAACGCATGGAGCCACTGGCACTTCTATGGGATGGCCCTTATGTGATCTCCGAATGGGGCGTTAACGGTCCATGGGAGGAAGATAAAACCTTATGGGGAGCACCCATAGAACATACCAGCAGCAAGAAGGCCGAAATTCTTGAAGAGCGCTATAGATCCTCAGTAATGCAGGATCCCGCTTCTCTTGGAAGCATCGTTTTTTTTTGGGGAAATAAACAGGAACGCACCAACACCTGGTTCAGTGTTTTTTCGGAAAATGGACTGCGAAGCGAATCTTTCCATAAACTGAAGCAGTTGTGGAAATCAGATCCTTCACCTTACACTGGCCCCAAGGTAAATTATGCCTTGCTTAACAAAAGAGGGGCTCCTACCAGTATCGTTTTAGCTTCGGGAAAAGATGCCCAGGCCGAGGTATTTCTGCAAACCCCGTTTAACGACTCCTTGAAGTTTCAATGGGAGATAAGAAAGGAAGCCTGGTCAGATATTGAGAAACAACAGCCGGTTGAAAAAGATCTAATTTTAAAGAAGATTAAAGAAAAAGTAACTTTTAAAACACCCGAAGAGGAAGGCCCCTACCGTCTCTTCGTTTTCGTAACCGATGATGGGAATAATTTCTCTACCACCAATATTCCGTTCTACGTTCTAAATCCGAAGAATGGGGAATAAAATAAAAGCACCTACTAAAAATGAATCCAGGAAGATCAAATTTATGATCCTTCTTGGGATTTTCAGCATTGTAAATTTCCTGTTTTTCTTTTTCAAGCAGGAACACAGAGTGAATTCCTTTCTCTTCGGAATTCTGGCAATCGTCATATTCTACGGGGTGCTGAAAAAGTTATACATGTGGTATAATTACTCCAATATTTCTGTGCCCAAGACTCCTGAAATCACACCCGACGTTACAGTAGATGTACTTACCACCTATTTCCCGGGGGAGCCATATGAAATGATCACAAATACCCTGACGGCAATAAAAAATATTCGCTATCCTCACACAACTTATCTATGTGACGAGGCCAATGATCCTTTTTTAAAAGAATTTTGTGCGGAGAATGACATTGTACATGTTACCAGGGATAACCGCAAAGATGCCAAGGCCGGAAATATCAATAATGCCTTACGTAAATATGCCACCGGAGACATTTGTGTGATCCTGGATCCAGACCATATTCCTCAACCTGATTTTTTGGATCCGATCCTTCCCCATTTCGCCAATCCTAAAATAGGTTTTGTACAGATCGTGCAGTCCTACTACAACATCAAAGAAAGCCTTGTCGCACAGGGAGCTGCCGAGCAAACTTTCCAGTTCTACGGCCCAATGATGATGACCCTAAATTCTTATGGAGCAGTAAATGCCATTGGTGCCAACTGCGTTTTTAGAAGGTCTGCACTTGACAGCATTGGCGGGCACGCCCCCGGGTTATGTGAAGATATGCACACCGCGATGCTATTATACGCGAAAGGCTGGAAAGCGGTTTACGTGCCGCAGGTCCTGGCAAGAGGTCTTGCGCCTTCAAATTTGACCAATTTCTTTAAACAGCAACTTAAGTGGTCTCGGGGTTCCTTTGATCTCTGGATAAAAGTGTACCCAAAGATCTTTTCCAAATTGACTAATCGTCAAAAGAT
>CAZNFK010000033.1:15249-17811 GCA_964572365.1 uncultured Flavobacteriaceae bacterium
TGCACATAAACACCTGGTGGATCTATCTTCTCGGGTTGGTCTATACGATCCTCGACAAAAAAGTTCCGTATTTACCAACTCCCAAGGAAGACGCTTTTGAAGCAAACTGGAGGATCATTATTCCTAACGCCCTGGTGGCAGGGCTCTCTCTTTTCGCCGTTGTTTTTGGATTGTACCGTGACTTCACTCCTTTCTCGATTATCATGGCATGTTTTGCCCTTTTTAATGCCTTTATAATGCTTTTTGGGATCTATATGACCATCAGGTTGACCAACCAAAATAAGATCTTACGCACTCATCTTCAAAAAAGGCATCTCCTTACCCTTAGTAAAACCAAGAAAGGTTTTTATAAAGTAGCGAATGCTGCTTTTATTGCCACCCGTGCGATAGCCCTTCCTTTTTTACTAATAATCCTTATTACAGCAATGAGCTTCAAAGAAGAAAATGACGAATCAAAATGGGAAGAGGTATTTGTGCCGGTTTCTGAAAGAATAACCAGCAATTACCTGGGAATCTTTCAACCTTCCGAAGGAAATGGACTTACAGACATAAAAGCGGTCAATGAAATAGAGCGCAGCCATAATATTGATTTTGATATCATTTCCCTTTACCTCGCCTGGAATGATGCAAGTATCGAGGACTTTCCTCATGAGCTCATGAATTCCATTTATGAAAAGAACAGCATTCCCATGATCACCTGGGAGCCTTGGGCTTCCACCCTCTCCGGAAATGATTCTATAGAGCAATTGCAAAATGAGCAAGAGGTATTTAAACACATTGCTAACGGAAGGTTTGACAACTACATCACGCAATTCGCCAACATTTTAAAATCTCAGGATAAACCCGTCTTCCTCAGGTTTGCCCATGAATATGATAATCCGCAGTATCCCTGGTCTGCAGCCGGAAACAATACTGCTGAAGAATTCAAAACTGCCTGGAAGCACGTTCATAAAATCTTCAAAGAAGAAGGTGCACATAAGGCCATTTTTGTGTGGAATCCTTGGAAGCCGGAGACCATGGAAAAATACTACCCGGGAGACAATTATGTGGACTGGGTAGGGCTTACCTTGCTGGATTATTCGCCCCTGGAAAACGTCAATGAATATTCCTTTAATGAACTCTACGAACCTTTCAAGGAAAAACTATACTGGTTCACCAGGAAACCTGTGATGCTGGCTGAGTTTGGTTCCCTGCAAAAGGGAGAGCAACAACAAAAATGGCTAAGTTCGGCTTTAAGTGCCCTCAACACTAAACATGAGGAAGTTGCTGCCGTGGTCTTTTTCAACAGTGAGGTTGATCGAAACATTCCCGCAAATACATCTTCTGATCAACAAAAACTTGATTGGTCAATCCAGTCCTGGGATTTTTTGAAAAAGGAATTTAAAGAAGAAAGAGCCGAAATTTCCATTCCTCTTCCAAAAGAAAAAACCCTCGCAGAGAATCCTATCACGAAATATGATATTAAAGGGGTACGTTATAAAAAAGGCACCAGCTGGAAAAACAATTACTATGCCCTCACCAAAGAAGTTCTGGAAAAGGATTTTCGTCAGATGAAAGAAGCAGGCATTAATACCATTCAGGTTACGGGAGGAAATATCTACGACCACAACCTGCTCTTATACACAGCGGAGGCCGACCTACAATTGATCTATCAATTTAATATTTCGCAATCCCTGGACTTTACCAGCAACCGGGAGAAGTTAAAAGAACTGGAAGAAGATATTCTTGAAAAGGTAAAAGACCTTAAAGACAGGAAGAATGTAATTGGTTACTCTTTTGATCTAAATCTGAAGAAACATTATATCAAACCGGAATTATTTTACCAAAGAACAGCTTACCTGAAGTGGATGCAATCGGTTACTCAAAAGATCAGGGAACTGGATCCTGAAACCTCCATAACCATGGATATTCACCTGGATGGAGAAACCGGTGATCTTATAAGTAATATTCGAAAAGTGCTGCCCATTGATTCCTACGGATTGGTGGTTAAGGACACGACCTGGCTGGAGGAGACACTAAAAAACTCGAAGCAGCAGGGAACCCCCGTTTATATAAGCAGTGTACAACCCGATGTTTTAGAGCGACTTTCAGGGCATAAAGATCTCATCCTGGAAAATTGGCAGGATGAAAGACAAAGTAACTGGATGACTTTTGATGGGCTAGTTGATTTTAGAGGACGAAAGAAGGAAAGCCTGTTAAAAGTAGCGAATCACTTGAACAAAAATGCCGGGGAAGATCTGGATTTTCAAAGCAGGATCCTGAAACCGGCAGAACCTCTTTACCCCGGCCAGATATACACTTATCACGCAGCCGTATATTCGGGTGAAAACTGGACCTTGAATGCAGGATTAAAAGAGGATTATAAATTCGAATGGAACCTTATTAAAACCGATAGCTTCGGAAATCCCCTTGCCATAAAGAAGCTGGGGTCTAAACCGGAAATTGATGTCATCATACCCGAGATTTATGAGAATTACGAGATCATGTTGATCACCAGGAAGAAAGGTGGTGAATTTGTAAGAACAACCAGAACCTCGCTTCACACCCCAGAGATAATCAAAA
>CAZNFK010000033.1:17911-22419 GCA_964572365.1 uncultured Flavobacteriaceae bacterium
GTTGGAATTCCCATTGCGCGGTAAATAATTCCGGAATAGAAATCCACGTTAGGGTATAATTTTCTGTCGATGAAATATTGGTCTTCTAAAGCTGCTTTTTCCAAACCTTTTGCGATCTCAAGGATCGGGTCTTCCACACCAAGCTGCCCAAGAACTTCATCGGCTGCTTTTTTAATGATCTTGGCGCGCGGATCAAAGTTTTTATAAACTCTGTGCCCAAAGCCCATTAGTCTGAAAGGATCATCCTTATCTTTCGCCTTATTGATGAACTTGGTGGTATCTCCTCCATCGGCTTTAATTTCTTCGAGCATTTCGATCACTGCCTGGTTCGCACCTCCATGAAGAGGTCCCCAAAGAGCAGAAACTCCGGCCGAAATTGAAGCGAACAATCCGGCATGGGAAGAACCAACGATTCGAACGGTAGAAGTTGAACAATTTTGTTCGTGATCTGCATGAAGGATAAGAAGTTTATCCAAAGCGTTAACCACAGTGTTGTTCAGTTTGAAATTCTTTTTACTATTATCATCCTGGAACATCATTTTCAATAGGCTTTCCACATATCCCAGGTTAGTGTCTCTGTTATAGAGATTTTGACTGTTCTTTTTACGCAAGGTCCAGGCGGCAAGTACAGGAAATTTAGCCAGGATCTTAACGATAGCTTTATACATATCCTCTTCTGAATCTACGTTTACAGATTTAGGATTGAAAGCGGTCAGGGCACTAGTTAAAGAAGAAAGAACTCCCATTGGGTGAGCCGATTCGGGAAAACCTTTTAATACGGTTTTCATATCTTCATTTACGATGCTCTGGTCCAGTATATCTGTGTTGAATTTTTGAAGCTGAGTCTCTGTAGGCAGTTCCCCAAAGATCAACAAGTAAGCTACTTCAAGAAAATCAGCTTTTTCAGCCAATTCCTCAATAGAATATCCCCTATATCGCAGAATTCCTTCCTCGCCATCCAGGAAAGTAATTGCACTTTCGCAAGAACCGGTATTCTTATAACCGGGATCTAGGGTGATAGCCCCGGTTTCTCCTCTTAACTTGGTGATATCAAGAGCAATTTCATTTTCAGTTCCGACCACTATGGGCAGGTCGTATTTCTTTCCCTCTATTTCTATTGTAGCTACTTTTGACATATTGTTTATGAATTTGCGTGATTTTTATTTTAAGGATTGCTAAATTACAAAATTCTCAGTTATTTTCGGACTAATTGGCCCGATTCCTTTGAGCAATAGCCCTACTTAAAGTCATTTTCAGAGAGCTTGCTTTCGGGTTCTAAATCGGTTAATTAAAAAATCCTGAAATTCAGAAAAAATGCCACTCCTGAATATTTCTAAAATTAAAAAACCGCTTCTTCTGAAAATATGATGCTAATCAGTTTTAAAAACACAAAAAAACCTTTCCACAGGGAAAGGTTTTTTCAAAATCAATGGTAAAAAATTTATTTTTTCACTTTAAAAGCCTTTTCCTGCGGAAAATAAGCCACAGAACCCAACTCTTCTTCAATTCTTAGCAATTGATTGTACTTAGCCATACGATCACTCCTCGAAGCTGAACCTGTTTTGATCTGTCCTGTATTTAGAGCGACAGCAAGATCGGCAATGGTATTGTCTTCAGTCTCTCCAGATCTATGTGACATTACCGAAGTATATCCTGCATTGTGCGCCATGTTCACAGCCGAAATAGTTTCGGTAAGCGTTCCAATCTGGTTTACTTTAATAAGGATAGAATTGGCTATCTTATTCTCTATTCCTTTAGAAAGACGTTCCACGTTGGTGACAAAGAGGTCATCTCCTACTAACTGGACTTTATCTCCCACTTTATCGGTAAGGGCTTTCCAGCCCTCCCAGTCATTCTCATCCATTCCATCTTCAATAGAAACAATAGGATATTTTTCAGCTAAAGAAGCCAGGTAATCCGCCTGCTCTTCACTAGACCTGATCTCCCCGTTCTCACCTTCAAATTTTGTATAGTCATACTTTCCGTTCTCATAAAACTCAGCCGCCGCACAATCCAGAGCGATCATAACTTCCTCTCCGGGTTTATATCCGGCATTCTTTATAGACTCTAAAATAGTGTCCAGAGCATCTTCTGTTCCGTCAAGAGTCGGGGCAAATCCACCCTCATCTCCTACAGCAGTACTTAAACCACGTTTATGAAGCACTTTTTTGAGGTTGTGAAAGATCTCCGTTCCCATTTTCAATGCTTCGGAAAAATTCTTCGCTTTAACCGGCATTACCATGAATTCCTGAAATGCGATGGGCGCATCGGAATGTGAACCTCCGTTGATAATGTTCATCATAGGCACCGGAAGCGTATTGGCACTCACTCCTCCTACATATCTGTAGAGCGGCATGTTCAGCTCGGCAGCAGCAGCTTTAGCCACGGCAAGAGAAACCCCCAAAATGGCGTTAGCTCCTAACTTTGATTTATTGGGAGTCCCGTCGATCTGGATCATGGCCTGATCGATCAAATTCTGATCAAATACTGAATACCCCAACAGTTCTTCGGCGATTACTTCATTAACGTTCTTTACGGCCTGAGAAACTCCTTTTCCCATGTAATCCTTTCCTCCATCACGCAACTCCACAGCTTCATGTTCTCCCGTAGATGCCCCCGAAGGAACAGCAGCCCTTCCAACATATCCATTCTCGGTTTCCACATCTACCTCTACAGTAGGATTTCCTCTGGAATCAAAAATTTGACGGGCGTGTATATTGATAATTATACTCATAACTTTATATTTTCATGATTAGCTCCTGCAAGATACGAATACTTCGAAAAAATTGTAAAAGCCTTTCTGCTTAGTTAGAGGCTTTTCACAGAATTTTATCAACGAATACGATATAGTCATTCAAAAAAAGAAATCCCCGCTTTAAGCGGGGATCGTAATTAAGCTTTTTCTTTAATGAGGTTATGAATGAACTCGTCAAAGAGGTAATGAGCGTCATTTGGTCCCGGACTGGCCTCGGGATGGTATTGAACTGAAAAACAATTCTTATTCTTCATCCTTATCCCAGCTACGGTCTTATCGTTTAAATGAGTATGGGTGATCTTCACATCGGGATGTGCAGCCGTCTCGTCCTCGCTAATGGTAAAACCATGGTTTTGCGAGGTGATCTCCCCTTTCCCGGTTTCAAGGTTCATCACCGGGTGGTTGATTCCCCTGTGGCCGTGGTGCATCTTGTACGTTGAGATACCGTTAGCCAGGGCAATGATCTGGTGTCCCAAACAAATTCCGAAAAGAGGCTTGTCCTCATCCATAATATCTTTCGCTACCTGTATAGCTTCTTTTAACGGTTTAGGATCACCGGGGCCATTGGAGATCAAATATCCGTGAGGACCCCATTCTTTCATTTCTGCGTAAGAAGTGTTGTAAGGAAATACTTTGCAGTAAACATCCCTTTTGGCAAGATGTTTAAGAATATTCCTTTTCACCCCTACATCAAGAACAGCTACTTTATATTTAGCGTTTTCGGCACCAAAATAATAAGGCTCTTTAGTAGATACCTTTGAAGAAAGCTCAAGGCCATCCATATTAGGGACTTCAGAAAGTTCCTTTTTCAGCGCCTCCATATTTTCAAAATCGGTAGTAATGACCGCATTCATGGCACCGTTCTCCCGAATGTAGGTTACCAGGGCACGGGTATCTACATCTGAAATCGCGAAAAGGTTGGTTTTAGCCAGAAAATCCTGCAAAGACATATCTGCAGCCGGCCGGGAATGATAGTAACTGAAGTTCTTGCAGATCAAGCCTGAGATCTGGGCGGTATCTGCCTCTTCCTCGTTTTCATTGGTCCCGTAATTACCAATATGAGCATTGGTTGTGACCATGATCTGTCCAAAATAGGACGGATCTGTAAATATTTCCTGATAACCGGTCATCCCGGTGTTAAAGCAAACTTCCCCAAAAGCTTTTCCATCTTTGTCTCCCACAGCCTTCCCGTGGAAGATAGTTCCATCTTCCAGCAGCACGATCGCTTTTTTTCTTGTTTGGTATTTCATAAAAATAAACGGTTTTAAAACTCTTTATTATTATTTCCCTTTTTCAGCCCTCAAATATTTATCACTGAAAAATGTGATTATACAATATAAAAAAAGGATAAGCTTTAGATCGCTTATCCTTTTAAAATTTATGAAGTCAGAATCATTTTATTCCTCTTTTCCTTCGTTGCTTTTATTTTCAGTAGCCTCAGGAGCCTTCTGAGCAGAATCGGCAGATTTCTTAGACCTACCAGCCCTACGAGTTGACTTCTTCTTCTCTGGCTTGTTCACGTTATAGGTCTCGTTGTAATCAACTAATTCGATAAGCGCCATATCTGCGTTATCACCTAAACGGTTACCTAATTTGATGATCCTGGTATATCCACCGGGACGATCACCAACTTTAGGAGCTACCTCGCGGAACAATTCAGTAATTGCGTTCTTGTCACGCAATTTACTCATTACTATTCTTCTGTTGTGAGTAGTATCCTCTTTAGACTTGGTAACTAAAGGCTCAACAAACT
>CAZNFK010000034.1:0-19367 GCA_964572365.1 uncultured Flavobacteriaceae bacterium
CCATTCCACATCATAACGTATAGCATCTACATACTCCTGTTCTTCCTTAATAGGATTAGTATCATCAAATCGCAGGTTTACCGGAGCGTTATATCTTTCACCAAGACCAAAATTGAGACAAATAGATGAAGCATGGCCTATGTGTAAATAGCCGTTAGGTTCTGGCGGGAATCGAAAATGAAGTTTTTCCCGTGGGAAACCATTTTTCAAATCCTCTTCTATCAGGTGCTCAATAAAATTAAGCGATCGCTTTTCTTCAGACATAGTTTTATTCTTTCAGCTTTTAAGGCGCAAAATTACAGAAAATAAACATCAAAAAAGAGCTGGAAAAAGATACTTCATAAGCTGCCTTTTTCCGAAGTATTCTGAATAGTTCCTATCTTCGCAAAAAATTGATCATGGGAAGCATTAAACTTAAAAATATCAAGATCTTCGCCTACCACGGCTGTATGGATGAGGAGGGAAGAATTGGCAGTGATTACCGGGTAGACCTGAAGGTACAGGGAGACCTTTCAAGGTCGGCAAAGACCGATGCTTTAAGAGATACCATTGATTACGTTCATCTCAATAAGATCGTAAAGGAAGAAATGGCCATACGTTCCAAACTTCTGGAAACGGTTGCCGAACGAATTCTCACCCGTGTCCTGGAGGAAATACTTCTGGTCCAAAAGGTTACTGTAGATGTTTCCAAGATCAATCCTCCTATTGGGGGTAACGTGGAAATGGTAACGGTAAGACGAACCAAAAGCCGCTAAAAAGGCCATTCTTTAAAGGTTTCTAAAAAGGTAGTCTCAAAAAATAAATTTTATTACATTTGCCTCCGTTAAACAACGGCATCGTGGCCGAGTGGCTAGGCAGAGCTCTGCAAAAGCTTGTACAGCGGTTCGAATCCGCTCGATGCCTCTTCAAAAAAAGCTCCTTTTCAAGGGGCTTTTTTTATTTCCAAATCAAAGCGACGGACTACATCAAAAGACTTACAAGAAGCATTCTGAAACCCTTTGTCGTATATGTTGCAAAAGATCAGAACAGCGGTTCTCCCGAAGCTTCGGGACGCTCGATGCCTCTTCAAAAAAGCTCCTTTTCAGGGGGTTATTAATTTCCAATAAAAAAAATTCCAATTTCCAGCAGTTTACAAGATATATTTATGGAATCCTACCTTTCTTGCTGGATTCTAAAGTGAAACGGTTTTCCCGAAGTTTAAGGAAACGGGTCAAAAAAAACTTCTATAAAGAAATGTTGGTATTCTCTATATACCTGTTGTAAATCTGTGTTACGAGGTAAATATTCTCAATTGCAAACTCCCTCTGCTCTATCCTTTCCATAAGGTCTAAATTATCACCAAAAAGTTCCCGTGTTACCAAAAGAAATCCAGAATTATAAATTCTTTGAAATTCCTCTCCTTTTTGGATATATACTCCTGAAAGATCTGCTTGAAAATCCATTCCAAATCCTCCACCAGAATTCACTCCGGTTTGATAGAAATAGTATAGAGAGACCGGCCCTTCCAGAATTAACCTCGAAAAACTGCCATTTATAAACCTGTAGATCCTGTTATTTTCAGAATACTCATAAACCACATCGGTGGTAATGGGATGTTCAATTCCATTAGTATCTACAAGTTGCTTTTTTCGAAATAACCTACTAGTCTTAACTTCACCAGTTATAGTATCTCCTTTAGTGGTAATAATATAATTTGTAATAATAGGTTCAGTAGCCTGATAGTCTCCATCAAGATACCTGTAGATTTTACCGTTCCTTCGAAGAGTTTTTATTTTCTTCTTTGAAATCCTGCTTTCCTGTATATAAGATTTACCATTAGGTTTGTTTACCCGTTGATAGAACCATAGCCTGTTTTGAGTTCCATTTGCTCTTATGGTACCGTAAAGGGTATCTGAATCTTTTACTACATAATCCAGAATATCTTTCTGTGAATAGGAAATCAGGGAAATGAAAAAGAAACCTGAAAGCAGTAGATTTGTTTTAGTGAGGAGCATTTATTGATGTTCTAAATACCCGGAAAGATATGATATTATTTTTTTACTATTCTGAAGGTGAGCAAGTTCAAACCTTGAAAAGCAATTTAAATTTCTTCGTTATGAAGAAATGTTGAAGATTCATTAGAAGAATTTTCCGGCGTGATGTTATCGATCTGCTCCTGGATCTGGTTAATTTCCTGCGGAATAAGGCCCTGCCCTATCAAAAAGATCCCGAATATCATTAAAAGTACGCTGATCCCTTTCTTGACCTTGTAAATGCGGTTGGGAGTCAGCTTTCTGTTCAATTTTTTGGCGGCAAGAATTTTGAAAATGTCAATTACCAGGTAAGTTCCTATAACACTTCCGAAGAAAACAGAGATCCGCTCTGTTTCCATTTCCATCTGGGGACCGAAAACTATGAGCAAGCCCAGCCAGAAACCAAGAACACCAATGTTGATGAAATTGAGCAGGAAACCTTTGGCGGCCAGGCCCAGGTAATCCCTTTTGTTTAATTTCTGAATTTCGGGAACCTCCTCATGTTGCAGTACCCGTTTGGTCTGTATGAATTGGATTATTCCGTAGGTGACAAGAATGCCTCCCCCAAAAATAAAAAGAGCCGGATCATCCTTGATCCGGTTCAATAATTTGGTGGTACTAAAATAGGCTATTAACAGAAAGATAATATCGGCAAAGATCACTCCAATATCAAACGAAATGGCAGCTCTAAAACCCTTAATGGCAGCAGTTTCCAAAAGCACGAAAAAGACCGGACCTAATAGAAAAGCGAGGAAGAATCCCAGCGGTATGGCTGCCAGTATATCTTGAAACATTAGGAGTTTTTAATTTCCACAAAGGTAATATTTTACTTTACTTATAAAATCTTACCTCCAAGACTGGTCTTGCGGTCGATCTCATCGGGATTTCCGAAGATCTTGACGATCCCGCCAAGGGTTGCGGTAGCTTTACAATATTTGCTGGTATATACTTCTGCTTTTCCCGCAGTATTCACACTAACAACAGATTCTTTCGTCTTTAGGTTCCTACCGTAGAACTGGCCTCCGGTATTTACTTCAGCTTCCTGATTATTAGCTTTACCCTCTACCGTAATATTTCCTCCGGAAATAGTCTTGGATTTGACACTTTCAGCATTAACTTCAGCAAAAACCGAAGCGCCTTCCTGGGCCCGCAAAATGATCATTTTTCCTTTAAGCGTTCCATTGGTTTTTACAATTGACCCTTCATTGGCATCAATGGTTTCCACAGCGTTCCCATAAACTTTTATGAGGGTATTATCATCAGACCAGATATTGTCCAGCGAAAGGCGTATTTCCAACCTGTCCTGTACGATATCAAACTTTACTTTTTCCTTGCTGTGGCCCGTGATCTCTATACGGTTGTTATTAGCCGGGATCACCACCACTTCTACTCCGTTAAAGGTTTTGACCTCTCTGAAATTTCCAAGCTCTTTACTGATATCCTGGGCGGAAAGCGCTAAAGTGCTGATAAAACAAATTACACTTAAAAATATAATTTTTGAAAACTTTCGGTTACTGCTCCACTTCATTTCTCGTTCCAATTAAATTAAAGTCCAGATGACGTTTTACAAGATCTGCATTTTTCACAGTTACATAAACCTCGTCACCTAACTGATATACTTTTTTAGTTTTTCTTCCAATGATGGCGTAATTCTCCTGGTCAAAATCAAAATGATCTTCTTTAATATCCCTTAGACGTACCATTCCCTCGCATTTATTGGCAATGATCTCTACATAGATACCCCATTCGGTCACCCCTGAAATAACGCCCAGGAATTCATCCTCATTGTGCTCCTGCATGAATTTAATCTGCATGTACTTGATGGAATCCCTTTCGGCATTGGTTGCCAGGCCTTCCATCTGACTGCTGTGCTGACATTTTTCCTCGTATTCCTCTTCTTTTACAGAACCCTGACCATCTAAATAATGCTGCAACAAGCGGTGTGCCATCACATCGGGATATCTTCGTATTGGAGAGGTAAAATGCGAATAATGGCTAAAGGCCAGTCCGTAATGTCCAATGTTTTCGGTACTGTAGTAAGCTTTGCTCATAGTTCTTATAGCCAGGGTATCTACAAGATTCTGCTCTTTGGTCCCCTGAACATCTGCAAGAAGTTTATTGAGTGATTTACTTATGTTCTTAGGGTCTTTTAAATTCAGTTTATGGCCAAATTTGGAAACCAGGGATTGCAAAGCAGATAATTTCTCATCATCGGGATCATCATGGCACCTATAGACAAATGTCTTTTTAGGTTTCTGTTTTCCAATGAATTCAGCAACTTTTTTGTTTGCAAGCAGCATGAATTCCTCAATAAGCTTATTGGCTTCTTTGGAGGTCTTGAAGAAAACTCCAACCGGTTCATTCTTTTCATCAAGATCAAATTTGACTTCCACTTTATCGAAAGAAATAGCTCCTTCTCCCATTCGCTTCTCCCGCATTATCTTAGCCATTTTATCCATTTTAAGAACGGCAGAAACAACGGCATCATTGGCATGGTACATTTCCCCGGTAAGGGAAAGGTCGGCAGGGATCTCACCCGCGGTAGTTTCAATGATATATTGGGCTTCTTCGTAGGCAAAACGTGCATCTGAATAAGTTACCGTCCTCCCAAACCACTGGTCAAGGATCTCGGCCTTGTCATTCATCTTAAAAACTGCGGAAAAAGTGTACTTTTCTTCATTTGGCCGAAGGGAGCAGGCGTTATTTGAAAGAACCTCCGGGAGCATTGGTACTACTCTGTCAACCAGGTAAACTGAAGTGGCGCGGTTAAAGGCCTCTTCATCCAGAATGGTTCCCGGTTTCACATAGTGGGAAACATCGGCAATATGGATTCCGATCTCAAAATTTCCGTCCTCAAGTTCCTGAAAACTGAGGGCGTCATCAAAATCTTTCGCATCTTTTGGGTCAATGGTAAAAGTGAGGACATCTCTCATATCCCTTCTTTTCCTGATCTCTTCTTCCTGAATAGAAGTATCCAGTTTTCCCGCAAATTCCTCTACCTCTGCAGGAAATTCATGCGGCAGGCCATATTGAGCAAGGATGGCATGTATCTCTGTGTGGTGTTCACCGGGTTTTCCCAGGACCTGCACTATTTTTCCAAAAGGAGAATCAGCCTTTTCCGGCCAGTCTTCCATTTCTACGACAACTTTGTCACCGTTTTGTGCTTCACCAATCTTGTTCTTCTGAACAAAAATATCGGTGTACATTTTCGGTTCTCCAATGGAAACAAATCCAAAGTTTTCCTGTAACTGAAGTACTCCCACAAAACGGGTTTTCTTCCGGTTGATGACCCTGGTTACTTCGCCTTCGGGCTTTTTGTTGCGTCTTCTTTTATAAACATAGATCTCTACTTCATCCCCATCAAAAGCTTTATTAATGCTATTGGAAGGAATAAACACGTCATCTTCCAGTTCTTCGACTACCACATACCCGCTGCCTTTGGCGGTCATATCCAGGAATCCACGGTAATAATCGACATTGGCGACGATTTGAAATTTACCTTTTTCGATCTCTTCGATCTTCTTTTTGGCGGCCAGCTGGGCCAAAGTACGTATGATCTTATTTCTATTAGTGGGATCATCGACGCCCATTTTAGCGGCGATTTGTTTGTAGTTGAACGGTTTTCCTGAATTCTTTCTCAGTATATCCAGGATTGATTTTGTAACATTTTCTAAGGTAGGTACTTTCTTTCCCTTATTCTTCTTTCTTGCCATTTGCTATATTAAGCTATAAAATTAAGCCTTATATCTTAGTTCACCTTTGTTTACCCTTTATTATTTCCTGAACTAAGGTTTTTTAAAAGAAAAACCACGTATTTGTTAACATTCGTTTAGATAATATTAACATTTTTATTTATTTATCTTAAAGAAATACTAATTTAGGTGGAGGTTTGAACCTTGTACGTACTAATATATGAGTAAATCTTCTAAGATTACCTTCATCTTTGTCCTAATTTTCGTGGTAGGCGTACTTTCTTTTGTCGCATATATCAATCACTCCCTGAATAATCCGAATTATTCATCTTCAGATGATCTCCAAGATGATGATCTGTCCTTTCACTACTCTTTTAAGTAAATAAATAGTATCTTTAATAGCAACGGCCCTGCTATGAAAGATTTTAGATTACTTGCAATTTTTACTTTTCCTCACGAGTACGCTGTACTCAAGTTACTGCTGGACCAGGAGGGTATCAACTACGTGTTTGAAAACGAAACCATGATAGGAGTTTTTCCTTTTTATTCCAATGCCCTGGGTGGAATACATTTCAAAGTACACAAAGAAGATTTCGAGAGAGCAAAAGAAATTTTAGAATCTCTCGACGGTACTTCTACTCCTTTAAAGATCGTTTAGTTGTTAACAGCTATTATATTTATTCTTTTTCTTTTCTTTTTTAAAAAATTAAATGTTGGAGTATTATGGTCTGTTAATATGTGGAATAACTTTTCCTGATATTTTTTGGATTTTTGGCTAAGAAGAACGTGATAACAGGTTATGAACATAGACCCTTTTGATCAAGAGATTGATACTTAGGAGTAATTAAGAGTTTCTTAACAATTGTTCATAACGAAATGTAAATTTGATTGACTAACAATTTTCATAAATCTCGTTGTTCACAATCAAAAAATCAGACCTCATAACTTTTCCAAAAATCGGGAATAAAAAATTTGATACTCTCGGAAATTAATACCTATGGGTATTTGGAAGGAATATTCCAAATTTGGTTTTTATTTTTTCATCTAAATTTATGAACAAAAACCACCAAATTATAAAAGCTTAATTCTTAATGTTTTGTAACATTTAATTAACAATAGCAAAAATTGAAGTTGATAAGCCTATTTTCTACCTTTGTCCATTCTTTAAAACAAAAATCATGAAGATCTCCATTGGAAATGACCACGCCGGTACCGACTATAAATTTGAAATAATGGATTACCTTAAATCACAGGGATATGAGGTGGTCAACCACGGAACCGATAGTGATGACAGTGTAGATTATCCCGACTTTGTGCACCCCGTAGCCAAAGATGTGGAAAATAAAACAGCCGAATTCGGTATCATAATATGTGGTAGCGGAAACGGTGCTAATATGACCGCCAATAAACACCAGGGGGTTCGTTCAGCATTATGCTGGAGTAAGGAGATCGTTGCCCTGGCCCGTGAACACAACAATGCCAATGTGCTGAGTATTCCTGCCCGCTTCACTTCAAAACCCCAGGCGCTGGATATGGTCAAGACCTTTTTAAATACTGAGTTTGAAGGCGGGAGACACGAACGTAGGGTTGAAAAGATCTCCTGCAGCTAAAGATCCATTTTAATGAAGATCCTGGTTAAAAAATTTGAAGAGCTCAGATTACATGAATTGTATGAGGTTTTGCAGTTGCGGTCTGAAGTTTTTGTAGTGGAACAGGATTGCGTGTATCAGGATATTGACGGAAAGGATGAAAAAGCCCTTCACGTTCTTGGATACGAAGAAGAAAAGTTGGTAGCGTATACCCGTATTTTTCCCCCCGGTATTTACTTTAAAGAAGCAGCTATAGGAAGAGTTGTGGTAAGGGAAAGCGACAGGAAAAATAAATTTGGTCATGAAATTCTTAAAGCTTCCATAGAGGCGATCGAAAATAATTTCCAAACCCGAAATATCAAGCTTTCAGCTCAAACCTATCTCACTAAATTTTATGAAAGCCACGGGTTTACGAAAACAGGGGAAGGTTATCTGGAAGACGGTATTCCCCATATTGCTATGATAAGATCCTGATATGTTATTGAAGAATTTTCCTGTATTCTGAAGGATCATTCAGAACTGTGCTGGCTTTCTGTATCTCCGGATTATGTTCAACATAATATTCGTATAAACCTTCTTTATAGAAGTAGCGTTTGATGATCTCATCAGATAAGATGCTAAGGATCTCTTTTTTTCTGTCTTCAATTGCCTGCTGCTTGGTAATGTCGAGGGTTTTCTCTATTTCCCGGTAATCTTCGGCTATCTCATCTTCAAATCCTTCAAGATTTGCAGCTTTTTTTAGTTCTGCAAGTTGTTTTTCAGTAAAGGTCTGGTACTCGAAATTTGTTGAAGCAAGGAACTTTTTAAACTCATTGAAATCTGAAGCTGTTAACTCCAGTGCATCGGGAGAATTGAGATCGTGTGAATAATAATAATCGGTTGCATAGTCAAAAATGGCATTTTGCTGTAGGATCGCATTAGTGATGTTGCTATATTCTGAAGTTTCCATTTTTATGTCGGGAGAGATCCCGCCGCCGTCATAAACTTTTCGGCCTTTTCGGGTCTTGAATTCGTTGTAATCCTCCTGTGTAAATCGTACCGCATTCCCTTCCTCGTCCCTGTTTTGATAATCCAGCGCCTGTATGCACCTGCCGCTTGGGGTATAATAGCGTGAAATAGTCACTTTTAACTGGGTACCGTAGGTGAGATCCTTTGGTCGCTGTACCAGGCCTTTTCCAAAACTCCGTGCGCCAATAACTACCCCCCTGTCCAGATCCTGAATAGCACCCGCAACGATCTCACTGGCAGAAGCACTCCTCCCGTTAATGAGTACCACCAAAGGAATTTCACTGTCAATAGCTTTTCGGGTAGTGAAGAAAGTCTGGTTGTACTTTTCCACTGCCGATTTTGTACTGGTTATCAATTCTCCCTCAGGTATGAAAATATTAGCCACATTGATCGCTTCTGAAAGCAAACCACCTGGATTTCCCCTAAGGTCTAAAATGATCTTTTGCGCACCTTGTTCCCTAAGTTCTTTAAATGCCTTTACGGTTTCTGCTGAGGCATTCCGGTTGAACTGAGAAAGTACGATATACCCCACGTCCCCATCGATCAATTTGTAAAATGGTACTGCCTTGACCTCAATTGCTCCCCTGGTAAGAACCGTTTTTTTGATCTCTCCCTGCCGGTTGTAAGTGAGTTCTACCTTGCTGTTTGGTGCTCCTTTAAGGAGTTCTCCTGCATCTTCAGAAAAATCGGCTACCGTGACATTCCCGATCTTCACGATCTCATCTCCCGCCTTTAAACCGGCTTTATCTGCAGGATAATCTTTATAGGGCTCAATAATGGTGATCTTGTTGTTCCGTATTCCTACGGTAGCACCAATCCCGGTGTATTCCCCGGCATTATTGATCCTCGCGGCCTGGACTTCCTGCTCGTTCCAGTAATGAGTGTAAGGATCAAGGTCTTCCAGCATGGCATTAATGGCGGTATCCATCAATTCTGCAGGATTCGTCTCATCAACATAGTTCATGTTGAGTTCCTTAAATAAGGTGGTAAAGATCTCAAGTTGTTTGGCGATCTCGAAAAAATCGGCTTTGAAACTTACTGTACTTAAGAAAAGAATGGAAACTGCGGCTATAACTCCAAATCGCCTGGTAAAATTCCGTTTCATGGTATCCTGTTTTTTTCTTTCTCCACCAGTCTTTTCAAGAGTTCTTCGGTTGCCGAAAAAAGCTTTTCATAAGAAGCTTTTTCCCTTCCGGTATAAATGAGCATGAAAGCGTAGCGAGAATCTAATTGATTACTAACAAGATACTTATTTTTTCTGAAAGCTTCCCGCATCAGTCTTTTCAATTTGATACGGTCTACTGCTTTTTTATGATTTCTTTTAGGAACTGAAACTCCTGTTGTATGGAATTCTACTGAAGGATCTTCCAAAGGAAGATATATAAGCCTTAAGGGATACTTTTTCACCGAAAATCCTTCAGTGAATAACCGATCTATGAGGATCTTACTTTTTAATTTTTCTTTTTTTCCGAAGCTTTCATCCATGGGGGTAAAATTATTCATTTCTGAAGTCATTTCAGCTTCATGAGGTCTTTAATTAAAAAGTATAAAAAAAGCCTCTTACAGGAAGAGGCTTTAAAATTGAGGTTTTTCAATCCTATTTTTGATAAGTATTGTTTTCCCGATTGATATCTGCCATGAGCTGGGAACTGTCGATCTCTATAGACGAGATCTCACTCAAAGGTTCTTCAAGAGAAAAGGTATAGGTAGGATAGGCCCAGGCCCAGTCATCGGCAACAGTTACCGTGTCATCATCTGGGAAACTTTTTTCCCATCGCATCATTTGAAGGGGAATATAAACCTGTTTGGAAGAGCCGTTAGTATAGTTAACAGTCACTTCTACCGGCATGGGCATTAAGCCTATGCGTTCCAAGATGACCTTGGTACCGTCAGTTTCTTCCTGCACATTTTTAATGGCATAATCAATTGTATTGGTGGTCTGTGTCCAGTCTCTCAGGTACCAGTCCAACTCGGCACCCGAAACTTTTTCGGCCACTCTTATGAAATCATTTGGAGTTGGATGTTTGAATTTCCAGTCATTGTAATATCTCTTCAGTGTTTTCTGAAGGTTCTCTTCCCCTATGATGTAGCCCAACTGAGCGAGAAATACTTCCCCTTTTGAATATGCCGAGGCACCGTAAGCGGCGTTATAGGCGTACCTGTCTGCGTGTGTGGACTGTGGTTGCTCAATGCCTGAGGCGGCTAAGCGACCATAGCTGTTGTAAGCTCCCTCAAAAGGGTTTTCTTTATTCTGGTTCATCACCTCGTTCATGGCAAGGCTGGAAATGTAACTTGTAAAACCTTCATCCATCCATTCATGGATGCTTTCATTGGTGGCCAAAAGGTGCTGAAACCAGGCATGAGCCATTTCGTGAGCCGTTACGCCTACAAGGCTGCCAAAATTCCTTTCTCCGGTAATGAGGGTGAGCATGGCATATTCCATACCTCCGTCTCCTCCCTGGATCACCGAATATTGTGGCCATGGATAAGGCCCAATATGTTCATTGAAGAACAACAGTAATTCCTCGGTTTTTGGCTGTAAGTTTTTCCAGTTTTCCTTGATCGAAGGATTATCCTTGTAAAGGAAATGCAATACGGTACCATCGGCAGCAGTGCGTTTATCATGAATATATTCAGGGTCTGCGGCCCAGGAGAAATCGTGCACTTTTTCAGCTATAAAATGCCAGGTGTGCTTATCTCCTTTTTTGTTCTTCACTTTTACTCCTTCCTCTTCATATCCGTGGCCTATCTCATTGGCATTCTGAAGTATCCCGCTTGCGCCAACAGTGTAAGATTTGTCAATGCTTAGCTTCACGTCAAAATTACCCCATACGCCATGCCATTCCCTACCAATGTAAGGATCTGCATGCCATCCCTGGAAATCATATTCGGCGAGTTTTGGATACCACTGCGTCATTGAAAGCGCCACCCCTTCACTGCTGTTCCTTCCAGATCGACGGATCTGCTCGGGAACCTGCCCCGTAAATTCCATTTTAAAAGTGGCCTTTTCGCCAGGTAATATGGGTTTATCCAGCTCAACTTCCAGTACAGTACCTACTTCTTCATACTGAAGTGGTTTTCCATCACGGCTAAGGGAATTTACCTTTAAATATCCCTGTTGTGCAGGTGAAAGATTGGCGATGCGGTCTCCTACCCTTCTGTCTGGATCTGAAATTGTCCTTGACCTCACATCCATTTCGCTTCCCGGTTGGAAGGCGTTAAAGAACAAGTGGTAAAATACTTTAGTAAGGGTATCAGGAGAATTGTTGGTATAAACCAATTCCTGATCTCCCGTGTACTGGAAATTCTTCACGTTCATGTCAACATTCATGCGGTAATCAACATGTTGTTGCCAGTATGAGGTGTTGTTCTGGGCGTGTGCCCCTATGGTCGCTAAAAAAGCGAATGTTAATAAGATTTTCTTCATAATTTTTATTTCGAAAGTTTGTCTGCCAGGATCAGGGCATTATACATATTTACCATTTTTCCGGAAGTGGAAAGCTGACTGAATTTTTTGGTATTGGAAGGATCTCCACCAATAACTACAGTTGCATTAGAGGTAAGACCACCATCCATGATCACTTTTTTCACCTGTCTTGCTGAAAGTTTAGGATATAACGATCTAATCATAGCCGCTACTCCGGTTACTGCCGGCGCTGCCATAGAAGTACCCTGCATGAACTCGTATTCGTTATTGGGAGTGGTAGACCAGATCTGGGTTCCGGGAGCGAACACATCTACGTTAGCCGCCCCGTAATTAGAGAAAGAAGCGATCATATTGGAACCATAGGTAGAAGTCAGCGCTCCTACGGTTAAAACGTTATCTGCGATTTCTCTTGAATCCTCAGGAGTCTGGTCGTTGGGATATACCCGTTTCTGGTCCAGATCAAGACCTTCATTTCCGGCTGCATTTACAATGAGAACATCGTTTTTCGCTGCATACTTAATGGCATCCATCACCCATTCCGGATGTGTGGAAAAATACTTTCCGAAGCTGGTATTAATGATGCTGGCACCGTTGTCAACCGCATAACGAATTGCAAGGGCAATATCCTTGTCATACTCGTCACCATCGGGTACGGCACGAATGGCCATTATTTCTACCTGGTTGGCTACTCCGTTAATTCCTTTTCCGTTATTTCTTTCAGCAGCAATGATACCTGCCACGTGAGTTCCGTGCTTGATATCTTCCTTGTCTGTGGTTGGTCCTGTAACATCGCTGTTTCCATAGTCGGTATCATTGATATCATTTGGATCATCGCCTACGATGGCTCTTCCGTCCAGTTCCATGTTGAAGTGGGAATCCAGCCTTCCGGAGAAATAATCAATAGCTTCATTTAGCTGGGTAAGCGCAGAGGGAATATTCCCGTTTACATTGCTCATCACCTGGAAAAGGAAACCTTTATACTGTTTCATTTCCTCGGTTTCAGCCTCCATAGCCTGAAGTTCTTCAATTGTATAATCTTCTTTTCCCAGTTTTGCAGCCACGGCTTCATGAGCCATTTTTAGCTGCTGACGAATTCCTTCATATTGGTTTTTGAGACCTAAAGCTTCATTGTATTCCTTATCATACTCTGCTTTTGCACGCATGTAAAGGTCAAATTCTTCCTTATTTTCGGGCTTAACGGCAGTAGCCGGCACTCCGTCATACTTTGGTTTCAGTTTTTTAAGGATACGCACGTATTCCATGTTCTCCTTTACCGCATCGCCCAGGAAGTTCCACCCGTGAACATCATCAACATAGCCGTTGTTATCATCATCTTTGTTATTTCCGGGTACTTCGTCTTCGTTGGTCCAGATCACCCCGTCTAGGTCTTCATGATTGATGTCGACCCCGCTGTCCACAACAGCTACGATCACTTTTTTACCCTTATTATTCTTTATGATCTCAGAATAGGCTTTTTGAACGCTCATTCCCGGAATGGTATCAGAAATGAGGTCAGCTCCTCCCCAACCTTTTAACTCGGTGTCGGTAAGGTCTGAGACCTTGAGGGGCATGGTATCGATATTCTCAATAGGTGTAGAAACAACGGCTGGAGCAGAACTGCTGCAACCTGCTACAGTTACTGCCAAACCGGCAATAAGAAGGGGTCTAAAAATTGGGATCTTCATAATTTGATTTAGTTAAAAAGTTCGTTAAAAGTGAATACCTGGTCCAGTCTCACCCCTTTTTCGGTGTGTTTGACGGTAATGATCTTGTTGTGTGCATCATGTTCCAGGAATAAATAAAAATTTTCATCGGCGGCTTTGTTCAAAAATGCCTTTTTCTCCGGAAGTGTTAATAAAGGCCGGGTGTCATATCCCATCACAAAAGGCAGGGGAATATGACCTGCAGTAGGCAAAAGATCGGCCATGAAAACCAGTTTTTTCCCTTTATAATTAATGTGCGGGATCATTTGTTTATCTGTATGACCATCCACGTACAGAATTCCGAACCCTAATTCCGAAGAATCCTGGTAAGCTTCTCCAACCCGGTCCACAAAGTTCAGCTGTCCGCTTTCCTGCATGGGCAGGATATTCTCCTTCAAAAAAGAGGCTTTTTCACGATCGTTAGGATTGGTAGCCCACTCCCAGTGCTCCTTGTTGCTCCAGAATCTCGCGTTCTTAAAAGCCGGTTCATAACCTGTACGGTCTTTGTTCCACTGAATGCTTCCGCCGCAATGGTCAAAATGCAGATGGGTCATAAAAACATCTGTAATATCGTCCCTGTGAAAACCATATTTTTGAAGGGATTTATCTATAGAATCATCGCCCCACTGGTAGTAATAACCAAAGAATTTCTCATTTTGTTTGTCCCCCATCCCGGTATCAATGAGAGTAAGACGATCCCCGTCTTCAATGAGAAGGCAGGTAGCGGCAATGTCGATCATGTTGTTAGTATCGGCAGGATTGGTCTTATTCCAAATGGTTTTTGGAACGACACCAAACATGGCACCCCCGTCTAATTTAAAATTACCGGCTTCAATAGGATATAATGTCATAAAAGGTATCTTTTCTTCGGAAGATTTCCGGAAACGCAAAATACTAAAAGCTTCCTACAACCTGAAGACGTTTTGCAAAATGAATCGCTTCATTTAACAAAAATTTCAGCATTTTCAGTGTAAATATAGGACTTTTTCCCCGGCCTGAATTTCGTCGTGGTAATGGAAAGGGCGTTTTTTCCCTTCCTGATCTATGATCAAAACCGGAAGGATCTTGTCATCTCCTAATTTATGCTGTTTTACCCATTTTCGAGTGGTGGTCACTTCAGCAACTTCTTCAAAATCTTCCTTGATGTCCCCTGCTTTGATCTTAAAGATCCACGGGGCTAATTCGGTTTTACTGGCGAACATCGAAGAAGCTTTGATCCTGTCGAGTAATTCAACCCCTGCCCCGTCATCTTGTGGTGCGAACAACACGATATTCTTCGGAATAAAAAAAGCGTCATGAGCCAATTGGGCTGCCAGTAAATTGATCTCGTTATTCCCGGTAAGGGCAATGAAAGCGCCCTTGTTAAAAGCCTCTGCGGTCTCCATGGTTTCTTCTTTAAGAATATTTCCATAAATGCCATGAAAACCATTTCTTTTAACTTCTTCTATTAGTTCCCTGTTGGAGTCTACAAAGGTTATTTCATCCTGATCTTTTAGTTGGTTCGCCAAATATAATCCCAATGGATTTGCTCCCAGGATGAGGATACCGCTCCTGCTTTCCTGGTGAATAAGTTCTCCTCTCTTGCGCAACCAGTTGGTGGTCCAGGTTAGGAGAACCGGTACACTGAGCGTAGTGAAAATAGCCATGAAGACCAGGATGGAGAAAATTTCGGCAGTGATGATCCCCATTTCCAAACCTATTCCGGCAATGATGATCTCTACAGCACCCCGTCCGTTCATTCCGGTTCCCACCGTGATCCCTTCACGCCAGCCGTACCCAGAGGGCAGGTAAAATAAAGCTGTACCCACAATTTTTCCTATCATAGCCACTAAAACCACCGTAGTGAGCATAAGAAGATCGGTTTGGAAAACCTCCAGGGTAACATTAAATCCTGCTGAAACAAAAAAGATCGGAGCCAGGAAACCTATTGAGATATCGTGGAAAATATCATTGATCTCTTTCGAGATCTGCCTGTTGAAAACACCATCCCTGATGAACAATCCGGCCATAAAAGCACCGAGTATACTATGAAGGCCTGCCATTTCGGCCAGTTCACAAAAGCCAAAGACAATGATTAGGATGAGGGTGAAATGAAAGGTGCGGTTCTTTATTTTATTCTCGCTCAGAAATTTTCCCAGCAAGGGCAGCAGAAAATATCCAGCAAGCGCCGTAAAAGCAAAGAACAGAATGGCTTTCCCGGCTACCCATATAAGACCCAGGGTATCGATACTCCCCACATCAACGAAGCTCAGCATCCCAGCAAAGATCACTAAAGCCAGGGTGTCTGAGATGAGGGCTCCTGCCATTAGAACATATGCGATTCGGGTATTGAGGAGTTTAAGATCTACCAGGATGCGACTTTTTGTAGCAAGGGAGGTCACCCCTACGGCGATAGCCACGAACAAAGCAGCCAGATCTGTTCCGCCGAATAAAATGATAGTATAGTACCCCAATCCAAAAGGCACAATAAACCCTCCTAACGCGGCGAGAAGCCCCGGCCAGGAGGCCTTGCCCAGATCTCTGAAATTGATCTCGATACCAATGTAGACCATCAGCAGGATAATTCCCACCTCGGCAAGGACCGAGATCATTTCTGAAGTTTCCAGAAGTCCCAGGATAGCGGGCCCCAGAATGATACCAATTACCAGTTCTCCCAGAATAGGAGGATAACCTAATCTTTTTGCGCTTGTACCTCCTATCCAGGCTCCGGCAAGAATGATAAGCAGACTTAAGATGTTGAATTCTTCCATGGTGATGGGTCTAAGGATCAGGAGTAAATTAGAAGTCTTTTTGCAAATTTCTATTAAAAATAACAGAATTTTTGCAGTATGGTAAGAATAGAAGCATTTTCTTTTATTTTTGTGAATACCTGTAAAAGATGCTAAAAGCAATGAAGGATTTTTTAGACATACTTCATCATGAGTTCGAATTGCCTTTGGCAAATCCGGTTCTGGTTTTTGCATTGATCCTTCTCATCATTCTTATATCCCCGATTGCCTTAAAAAGACTGAATATTCCGGGAATCATTGTTTTGATAGTTTCAGGGATCGTTATAGGACCTTTTGGTTTCGGGATCCTGGAGCAAAGCTCGGCAATTGACCTTTTCTCCACGATTGGGCTTTTATATATTATGTTCATCGCGGGGCTTGAACTGGATATGAACCAGTTCAAGGCGAACAGAAACAAAAGTTTTCTGTTCGGATTTTTCACTTTCATAATGCCTTTGGCTATAGGTTATCCTGTTTGTTATTACCTGCTGGGTTTTGACTTTAATGCCAGTTTTTTAACCGCAAGTATGTTTGCCACGCATACGCTGCTTACCTATCCAATTGTAAGCAAGATGAAAGTTTCAAAAAATGAAGCCGTTGCCATTACGGTAGGAGGAACTATTCTTACAGATACGGCTGTACTTATAATTCTTGCCGTGATCATGGGGAACCACGAAGGCACTTTAAACATGGCTTTTTGGCAAAGACTTATCATTTCCCTTACCATTTTTTCGGCTATAATTTTTCTTGTTGTACCGCGGATTGCGAAATGGTTCTTTACCAAAATGGAAAACGAGAAACATTCCCATTATATCTTCGTACTGGCAGTCGTATTCATAGCCGCCTTTTTAGCCGAGCTCGCCGGGGTGGAGCCCATTATTGGTGCCTTCCTGGCCGGGCTGGGATTAAATCGACTGATCCCTCACTCCTCGGCGCTGATGAACAGGATAGAGTTCATAGGTAATTCTCTTTTTATTCCGTTTTTCCTGATAAGTGTGGGGATGCTGGTAGATGTCAGTGTCATCTTTAGCGGACCCATGGCATTAATAGTGGCCGCGACCCTGAGTATAGTAGCCATCTTCGGAAAATGGCTGGCCGCTTTTTTTACTCAACTGGTATTTAAATATTCCGCCTCACAGCGAAAGGTGATCTTCGGGTTAAGCAGTGGTCATGCCGCCGCTACTCTGGCAGTGATCATTGTAGGGTTCAATGCCGGGATCATAGAAGAAAATATCCTTAACGGCACGATCATTCTAATCCTTGTTACCTCTATAGTAGCAACGCTGGCAACGGAAAGAGCCGCGAAAAAAATGGCGGCAGAAAGCCTGGAAGTTCCCGTAGCCGAAGTTAAAAATTCTGATGCCTATAAGAGCGAATCCATACTTCTGCCCATTGCCAATATTTTAAATTTTGATAAGCTCCTGGAATTCGCCATTCTAATAAAGGATAAAACCTCTCCTAATCCTATTTCGATCTTATCTGTGGTGCCCAATAATGAAGAAGCCGAAGTCAATATTGCCCGCACTACAGATAAACTGGAAGAATTCGTGCAGCAGGCATCTGCGGCAGAGACCAACGTGAATATACTTGCGGCCATTGACCACAATGTGGCGGCGGGAATTGCCCGTAAATCAAAAGAAATGATCGCAGACCTTATTATCCTTGGCTGGCCCACCCAAAAAGGACTGATGGATAAACTTATTGGCAAAAAAATGGAGCGCATCATTTCCGCAAATAGCAAAACCTCCCTAGTAACTTACTTCCATCAGCCCCTGGCCACACATAAAAGGATCTTTATGATCGTACCACCTATGGCCGAAAAAGAAAACGGATTTAAGCTTTGGATCAAAAAAATAGACCTGCTTGCTAAAGAACTTAGTGTACCGGTGGTTGTAAATTGTACTACTGATACTTCCACAGAAATGAAAAAGGTGCTGAAAGATCTGAAAACCGACACCCCGTTCCAGTACAAAAAGTTTAATAGCTGGGAAGATTTTCTCATCCTGGGAAAGGATATGCTTGAAGATGATATTGTTATACTGGTCTCCGCAAGGAAAGGTTCTGTTTCCTATCAACCCATTTTACCCGGCATACCGGCCAAACTGGAGAAATACTTTTTTGACAAAAGCCGCATCATAATTTACCCTTAAAAAGAGCTGCTAATAAATTCGGCAGCTTCTCGCCAAGCTAGTTACCTGTCTTTAAATTCCCTTTTTTCGCCTGAAAAAGGTAACTTTAACCCATATTAAAAGAAGACGCATAGATGTTAGAGCTTGCAGGATTAATCATATTGGGAATTTTAGCCCAATGGGTGGCATGGAAAACTAAAACCCCCGCAATTTTACCCTTAATTTTAATCGGACTGTTTGTAGGACCTGTTTCCACGCTGCTTTCGGGTGATGGAACCAAGTGGCTGGAGCCAATCTGGAACGGGCAGGAAGGAGTTTTTCCGGGAGAAAGTCTGTTTTACTTCGTATCTCTTGCAATTGCAGTGATCCTTTTTGAAGGGGGACTTACCTTAAGAAAAGGTGAAGTTGGAAATATTGGTCCCGTGATCATCAAACTCATAAGCGTGGGCGTAGTGGTTACTTTCTTTGGAGCGGGACTCGCGGCACATTTCATCTACGGCTTTTCATGGCAGATCTCATTCCTGTTTTCATCCCTTATCATTGTGACGGGACCTACCGTGATCTCCCCAATTCTTCGGAATATTCCGTTGAAGACACATATCTCCTCCATCCTAAAATGGGAAGGAATCCTTATTGATCCAATTGGAGCCCTCATCGCGGTATTAATGTACGAGTTTATTCGTGTGGAAGGCGGTCAGGATTTTACAATGACCGCTCTTACAGAGTTTGGAAAGATCATCCTGTTTGGGTTCACTTTCGGGTTCACCTTCGCCCATATTCTTGCGCTTTTAATCAAAAGGAATGTTATTCCGCATTACTTGTTGAACGTTTTTACCCTGGCAACAGTCCTGGGTGTTTTTGTACTGGCCGACCTTTTCGCTCATGAAAGCGGACTTCTTGCGGTGGTGGTTATGGGAATGGTAATGGGGAATAAAGACCTGCCCAACATCAAGGAATTGCTCTATTTCAAGGAATCTTTGAGCGTATTGTTGATCTCTATCCTGTTCATTTTGCTGGCAGCCAACATAGAAATTGAGGA
>CAZNFK010000034.1:19467-21480 GCA_964572365.1 uncultured Flavobacteriaceae bacterium
CAAATACCTGCAAGACAACAAGCGTCACGTGGTATTGGTAGATAATAATGC
The DNA here is from genome assembly GCA_964572365.1 of uncultured Flavobacteriaceae bacterium. GTDB lineage: Bacteria > Bacteroidota > Bacteroidia > Flavobacteriales > Flavobacteriaceae > Salinimicrobium. The sequence continues at coordinate 19,519 of CAZNFK010000034.1, forward strand.
CGATAATATCAGGAAAGCCAAAGACCTGGGGCTCGATGCCATTGAAGGCAGTGTGTATCAGGATGACCTTATGAACAATATTGAGCTGAATGATATCGGTTATCTCATGGCAATGACCGGAAACAGTGATATCAACAAAACGGCCATTACAAAGTTCACCAGACAGTTTGGGGAAAAAGGTTCTTTTAGACTGATCTCTTCAGATGAAATGAATGATCCCGAAACCAATCCTTCCGAAGGGCTTTTTTCACATACCGATGATTACATCAAACTTACCGAAGTAGCGCGAAAGTACCCGACCATACACGAGGTGGTGTTGAACAGTCGTGCGCATTACGAGGGACTTATTGAGATCTCCAAGACAGATCCCGATATCATTCCTTTGTTCGTGAAAAAAGAATCCGGAGAGCTGGAGATCATACCTTCACACAGTTCAGAAGTCGAAATCGGGAACGGTTACCAGCTGGTTTACCTGGGTAAGAAGATCCAGAAGGAAGAAGAGGGAGAGCAGGAAGAGAATTATGAAGAAACGGTTGAAGATCTCGATAAAGAGGTGTAAAATTTACTCTTTTTGGATCTCCTCCATTAACTCGTCTGATAGTTCCATATTGTGGTACACGTTCTGGACGTCATCGTCTTCTTCGAACTTATCGATAAGCTCAAGGATCTTTTTAGCGTCTTCTACCGGAAGTTCTACGGTATTTAAAGGAATGCGCTGCAATTCGGCATTTTTGGGTTCTATCCCCAACTCTTCCAGTTTCGCGTTCATGGTCCCGAAGTCGGTGAAATCTGTGTAGACGTAAATATTATCTTCTTCTTTTTCGATGGTAGTAGCTCCTCCCTCGATGAGCTCGAGTTCAAATTCTTCCATATTTTGAGCAATGGTCTCCCGGTCAATGGTAAAAACTCCTTTGCGATCAAACAGGAATTCCAACGAACCGTTAGTTCCAAGGCTACCGCCGTTCTTTGAAAAGATAGATCTCACCGAAGCTACGGTACGGTTGGTATTGTCTGTGGTACATTCAATGAAAATAGCGATCCCGTTTGGACCATAACCTTCAAAGGTGACGAGCTCGTAATTATCGGCTTCTGCCCCACTGGCCTTCTTTATGGCGCGTTCAATGGTGTCTTTGGGCATGTTTACGCCCTTGGCATTCGAAATGGCATTACGCAGCGCCGGATTGGCTTCAGGATCGGGTCCTCCTCCATCCTTCACCGCTACGCTGATCTCCTTGATCGCCCTGGTGAATTGTTTTGCTCTTTTCTTGTCCTGGGCCCCTTTTCGGTGTTTGATATTCGCCCACTTGCTGTGTCCGGCCATTTGGTAGTCTTTAGTTTTTAGACGGTAGACTGTAGAAAAGAATACCGCCCAAAAGTTCGGTCATACAAATTTAAAAAAATTGCAGGCGGGCTCAAAAATTGAAGAAAAGAGAGGGAAAAATAGAGTCCTGTCAAAAATGTTTTTGCGAGCCTGGCGAAGGGAGTCGTAGAAATCTCTGGATGTAGGCATAAAATATTAAGGCTACGAATGCACTAATTTTTTAAAACCAAATCACCCGATGGGTCACATGTTCAAAATAACTTTGGGATATAAATTAATGGGAAGACTGCAAACTCCCCACAGCGATGCCAATATTAACATTCATGGATTAGTGGCTAAAAAAGCAAAGAGCAGAAAAAAACCTCCCCCACAAAATACCATTTATGAAGCTTTTTATTTCCTACTTTAAGGAGAAATTACAGAAGTTTCTTTTAAGAAAATACTCCTTGACTGCGATCAGGCGAGATTCAGCTTGAAATTTTATTCGTGCATTCGTGGCTTTATAAAAAGCAAAAAGCGCCCAATTGTTCGGACGCTTTTTAAATATGGTTAAAGAACAATCTTGAATTTAAAATTTTGAATTCGAAATAACTAGTCGTTCAGCTTGAGAACCGCCATAAATGCTTCCTGCGGGATCTCCA